>NZ_BADD01000528.1 GCF_000333455.1 Rhodopseudomonas sp. B29 | reverse complement strand
GCATCGCCGCCCGGGAGTCGGCGCGCGCCGTGCCATAGTCCGGCATGAACAGCGTGTCTCCGACGAACACCGCATCGGCGATCCTGTAGGCGATGTCGGCCGGCGTATGTCCCGGCGTATGCATCACTTCGACCTGGAGCTCGCCGATCGCGAAGGTCTCGCCGTCCCTGAACAGACGATCGAAGTCGCCGCCGTCGGTGGAGAGATCGTCGGCGTTGAACAGCGGACGGAAGATCTTCTGCACGTCCTTGATGTGTTCGCCGATGCCGATGCGGGCGCCCGTCTTGCCCTTGATGTAGGGGGCGCCGGACAGATGATCGGCATGGGCGTGAGTCTCCAGCACCCACTCGATGGTGAGGCCGGAGTCCTTGGCGGCCGCCAGAATGGCGTCGGCCGAGCGCACGTCGACGGTGCCGTCGCGATGATCGAAGTCCAGCACCGGGTCGATCACCGCGGCCCGATGGGTCGCCGGATCCGACACCAGATAGCTGACCGTGTTGGTCGACTCGTCGAAGAAGGCGCGGATCACCGGTGCGGGCGCTTTGGGCATGGATCAAGTCCCTGTTCCGAAGAGAATGCACATCTCGTTCAGGCAGGACTTATTAGCATATTCGCATCATGCAAGACACGATTTGGAGAATGACATGCTCTGCGGTGCAGCATCAGCCCCAGAAATTGCTCGGCGGATGTTCCCGGGGGTCGCGCCGCCCGCAGAAGCCGACTGCTATCGCGGCGCGGCGCTTGTGCGGCCGTAAGTCGCGACCACTGCGGCGCCGGCTGCGGCGATGGTGGCGTTCTGCTGCTCGCGCGCGACGGTGGCACCGGTGAGATAGACCGCGACGATCACCGGCGGCCGCTGCGGCGGCCACAGCACCGCGGCGTCGTTGGCGGTGCCGCGCTCGCCGGTGCCGGTCTTGTCGCCGACGACCCAACCCCGCGGCACGCCGGCGCGCAGCCGCGTTCCGCCCGTCGTGTTGGCCTTGAGCCAGGCGACAAGCTGTTCTCGCGACGCCGGCGACAGCACGTCACCGAGAACCAGCTTGCGCATGGTCGCGGCCATCGCCCGCGGCGTCGTGGTGTCGCGCGGATCGCCCGGCAGGGCCTCGTTGAGTTCGGTCTCGTTGCGGTCGAGCCGGGTGACGTCGTCGCCGAGCCCGCGCGCGAAGGCGGTCAGCGCCGGCGGGCCACCGAAACTGGCGAGCAGCAGATTGCCGGCGGTGTTGTCGCTCAGCGTAATGGCCGCCGCGCAGAGTTCGGCCATCGTCATGCCGTCGGCGACGTGTTTCTCGGTCGCCGGCGAGTAGGTCACCAGATCCTGCTTCTGATAGTTGACCCGCCGATCGAGCTGCTCCTGGTGCTGATCGACCCGGCTCAGCACCAGTCCGGCGGCCAGCACCTTGAAGGTGCTGCACAGCGGAAAGCGGTCGTCGAGACGATGACCGCGAACGACGCCGGTGGCGGTGTCGAGCATGCACACGCCGAGCCGGCCGCCGCTGCCGGACTCGAGCCGCGCGCATGGATCGGCCAGTTCGTCGGCTGCCAGCGCGGCAGAGCCGCCGAACAAACCTAATCCGGCGAGCGCCGCCGCCTTCATCAGTTCCCGCCGATCGATCATTCATCACCTGCTACACGACATTCAGGCGATCTCTATCTGGAGGAAACAAGGCGGCGTTACGGCCCCCTCGTCAGCACTTGCGGCGATTGGGCGCGCCGGCTTTCGATCTGCGACAGTGCGCCTCAGCCGCGACCGCCTGCTTGCAACAACACTGTCATGCTGCGCCGGTAGTTCGCAGTCGATGTCTCGTCATCGACCGCCCGATGCCGATCGAACGTCGCGCCCGATCTGGGTAGCGCCGGCGCGATCGCATCGCCTCCGTTCAAATCCCGCGAAGGGCCAACTCATGCGCAACACCCTGCTGACTTCGATTACTTCCGCGCTGATCGCCGTGGCGGTCTCCGCCGGCGTCGCCGCTGCCGCCGACGGCACGATCGACAACAGCGCGCTGTCGAAATCCGAATTCCGCGATCACGCCCGCACCTTCGGCCTGGTCTACACCCTGCCCAAGAACGTCAACGACGTTCTCGACAGCACCATACGCGGGCCGCTGAAGGAAAAGTTGCTGAACGCCAAGCTCGACACCGAAGCGCAAATGTTCAACATCCCGCATGTCACCGTGGTGCATGTCCACAGCGCCGATCCGGCGACGCCGGGGAAGATGCTGGCGGCGATGCCGAAGCTGCCGCCGGTGCTCACCGTCAAGCTGAAGACGTTCTACACCACCGAAGCCGCCAAGGGCGCCGGCCGGCCGTGGTGGTTCGACCTCGGCCTGGTCAAGGAAGGCAAGAGCTTCGACGATATGATGGCGTTCAACACCACCGCCACCGCGGCGCTGACGCCGCTGCGCGACGGTCCGCTGCCGCGCTGCACCGGCCCGGTCTATGCGGCGATGAGCGACGCCGCCAAGGACCTGGTCCGCACCGTCGGCGTCAGCGGCGTCAACGTCGTCAAGGACGGCAAGGAGCTGCGCTCGCACAATCCGCACACCACGCTGGTCTACAGCATGGCCAAGTTCACGCCGGAGCTGCAGGCGCAGATGAATCAGGCCGCCAAGGAGTTCAACCAGATCCTGCCGGACGGCGTCGACGCCACCTTCAAGACCGTGTCGATCGTCGAACTCGGCTTTGCCGGCAACGTGCTGCGCGAGGTCTATCGGATCAGTCTCGAAGACGGCTCGGTGACGACCGTCGCCACCGGCAAGACGGCGTCGCTGAAGTAATTGCCGCGTCGGCACACGCGGCCAAGAAAAAGGGCGGCCTCGCGGGGCCGCCCTTTGCATTTCAACCGACCGCTCGCGCGATTACTCGGCCGCCATCTTGACGTCCGGAGCGGCGGCGCGGACGTCGGCGTCGACTTGCGCTTCGAACTTGGTGAAGTTCTTCTGGAACATGCCGACCAGCTTGCGGGCGGTGACGTCGAACGCCGCCTTGTCGGCCCAGGTCTTCACCGGATCGAGGATCTCGCTCGGCACGCCCGGCAGCGCGGTCGGGACCGCGAAGCCGAAGTACTTGTCGGTGCGGAATTCGACGTTGCGCAGCGAGCCGTCGAGCGCCGCGGTCAAGAGCGCGCGGGTGACCTTGATGGGCATGCGGTGGCCGGTGCCGTAAATGCCGCCGGTCCAGCCGGTGTTGACCAGCCAGCAGTCGACATCGTGCTTGGCGATCAGTTCGCGCAGCATGTTGCCGTAGACCGACGGATCGCGCGGCAGGAACGGCGAGCCGAAGCAGGTCGAGAACTCCGGGGTCGGCTCGGTGACGCCTCGCTCGGTGCCGGCGACCTTGGCGGTGTAGCCCGACAGGAAGTGATACATCGCCTGCGCCGGGGTCAGCTTGGCGATCGGCGGCATCACGCCGAAGGCGTCGGCGGCGAGCATCACCACGTTCTTGGGCTGGCCGGCGCGGCCGGTGCGCGAGGCGTTCGGGATCGATTCCAGCGGATAGGCCGAGCGGGTGTTCTCGGTCTTGGAGCCGTCGTCGAAGTCCGGCTGACGCGTGACTTCGTCGAGGACGACGTTCTCGAGCACGGCGCCGAACATGTTCGAGGCCGCGAAGATCTCCGGCTCGGCTTCCGGCGACAGCTTGATGCACTTGGCGTAGCAGCCGCCTTCGAAGTTGAAGATGCCGTCCTTGCCCCAGCCGTGCTCGTCGTCGCCGATCAGCGTGCGGTTCGGGTCGGCCGACAGCGTGGTCTTGCCGGTGCCGGACAAGCCGAAGAAGATCGCGGTGTCGCCGTTCGGGCCGACGTTCGCCGAGCAGTGCATCGGCAGCACGCCCTTCTCGGGCAGGTAGTAGTTCAGCGTGGTGAACACGCTCTTCTTCATCTCGCCGGCGTACTGCGTACCACCGATCAGCACGATACGGCGGGCGAAGTCGATCGCCACGACGTTCTCGGAGCGGCAGCCGTGGCGCTTCGGATCGGCGCGGAAGCTCGGCAGGTCGATGATGGTGAGTTCGGGCACGAAGCCGGCCAGCTCGGACTGTTCGGGGCGGCGCAGCAGCGTGCGGATGAACAGCGAGTGCCAGGCAAGCTCGGTGAAAACGCGGGTCTTGATGCGGAAGGTCGGATCGGCGCCGCCGTACAGGTCCTGCGCGAACAGCGACATGCCTTCGGCGTGCTTGAGGAAATCCTGATACAGCGTCTCGAACTGCTCGGCAGTAATCGACTGATTACCACCCCACCACATGGTGTTCTCGGTGGTGGCGTCGCGGACCGTGAACTTGTCCTTCGGGCTGCGGCCCGTGAACACGCCGGTATCGGCGACCAGCGCGCCCTCGGCGGACAGCACCGCCTCGTTGTTCTTCAACGCATGCTCGTAGAGCTGCGGCGCGCCGAAGTTCCAGTACACGCCCTTCAGATTCTTGAGGCCAAATTTGTCGGCGCCATGAGCACCGTTATGCACGCCCGTCTCTTGCACGAATAGATCCTCCTCGAATCCGCGTTTCTCGATCGCGCGATTGCCGCCAACGCGCGTTAACTGCCACGGTAAGGTCAGTATATACCGGGCAGGTCGTGTGGGGCGACTGAATAGTGGCGAACGAGGGGTTTGCCAACCCGCGCGGCATTATTTGGTTTACCGCCACGCGACATTGCGCTGGCTCAAGTCGCTGGGGTGGCGCGGGCGAGGTCTGCCATGCGTTTGAGCATGTCCCGCAGTGCAGCAGGCGTCGCGACCCGCTCCGGGAAGGTCAATCGCAACGTATGTTTATCGGCCTGCAGATCGAGTCCATCGGGATCATTCCCGGAACAGCGCCATTCTGCCTTATCGGCGCGGAGCAGCCGCGTTGCGTAGAGCTGCATGGTATCACGGTGGTCGTCGTTCATATGATCGATCGCCGAGGCCTCGGCTTCGATCAAACTATCGGCGCCCGTCAGATCGGTCAGGTAGTTGGCCGGGGCGAGATCGACGATCCGGCCGAAGCCTGCGACCAGATGCATCGCGCTGCTTTCGATGCGAAACAGCGAAAAGTCGGCAAAGTCGATATAGCCTTCTGCATTTGGATGCGCGCCGAGGTAACGCCGCCGATACAACGCAACCTCATCATTGCCCGCTTGATGAGCAGTGCCCAGTAACATGATCCGCGCGCCTTCGAGCGGATCACCCTCGGTGCGCTCGTCGAGCATCAGCGACACACGCGGGTCGGCCAGGATGTTGCGTGTATGGATGGCGAGCCGCGAAATCAGCAGGATCGGTGAGCCGTCGGGATGGCTGGCGAGGTTGACCAGCGAGCAATACGGCGCGCCCGTGCCGCTCATCAGCGTGGCGAGGGCGCCTTCGCGGCGGCGGCGCAGCAGCGTGCGGGCAAGGCGGGCGGGATCGAAATCGGTGGTCGGCTGCATCAGGGTGAAACTGCCATCTCATTGCAGAAGAGGGGTTTTTTACGGCCGTCGGCGAGCTATATGGAGCTCGGCCCCACCTCGGACCAGCTCGCGGGAACCCGGCCACATTTCAGCCTAGCTTGCATTGCTGGTTGACTGTGCTTTCTAGGCAACCTCAAACCGCGAATCGCCGAACTCGCTTCGCAGTCGCCACGCCGATTCGGAAAGAAGCTCTATGCCCACAATCGCTCTGGTCGACGACGACCGCAACATCCTGACGTCGGTGTCGATCGCCCTCGAAGCCGAGGGCTACCGGATCATGACCTACACGGACGGTGCGTCGGCCCTCGATGGCTTCCGGACGTCGCCGCCCGATTTGGCGATACTGGATATCAAGATGCCGCGGATGGACGGGATGGAGACGCTGCGGCGGCTGCGCCAGAAGTCCGATCTGCCGGTGATCTTCCTGACCTCGAAGGACGAGGAGATCGACGAATTGTTCGGCCTCAAGATGGGCGCCGACGATTTTATCCGCAAACCGTTCTCGCAGCGCCTGCTGGTCGAGCGCGTCAAGGCGGTGCTGCGGCGCTCGGCGCCGAAGGATCCGGCGGCGGTCCCGAAGGAGACCGACGCCAAGGCGCTGGATCGCGGCCTGCTCCGCATGGATCCGGAGCGTCACACCTGCACCTGGAAGAACGAGCCGGTCACGCTGACCGTCACCGAATTCCTGATCCTGCAGGCGCTCGCGACCCGGCCCGGCGTGGTGAAAAGCCGCAACGCGCTGATGGACGCCGCCTACGATGATCAGGTCTATGTCGACGACCGCACCATCGACAGCCACATCAAGCGGCTGCGCAAGAAGTTCAAGGCAGTGGACGACGAGTTCGAGATGATCGAGACGCTGTACGGCGTCGGCTATCGTTTCAAGGAAACCTGATCCGCGCCCCTGCTTCCCGCCGTTTCGCCGCCTGACGCGGGCGGCCTGGAGCGCTACACTGGGCGGGCGCAACAACAGGCAGTTTTGGCCATTGCTGGATCGTACGACGCCTGAACCGGAGGCCGAGGCCAACGACGTCGCGTCGCCGGCGGACGCGGCAAGCGGCCTCGCGGCCAGCCGCTGGCCGCGCGCGCTGCGCTTCCTGCCGCGCGCTTGGCAGTTTCTGGTTGCGCTGACCTTCTCCAGCCTGACGCGGCGCATCCTGTCGCTCAATCTGGCCGGACTGATCGCGCTGTCGGCGAGCATTCTGTATCTGTCCCAGTTTCGCGCCGGACTGATCGAAGCGCGCGCGCAGAGCCTGTTGGTCCAGGCCGAAATCATCGCCGGCGCGATCGCCGCCTCGGCCACGGTCGATTCCAACACCATCACCATCGATCCCGACCGGCTGCTCGATCTCAAGCCCGGCGAGAGCTACGGCCCGCCGGACGAATATGCGGTGCTGGATTTTCCGATCAATCCCGAGCGCGTCGCGCCCGTGCTGCGCCGGCTGATCTCGCCGACCAAGACCCGCGCCCGGATCTACGACCGCGACGGCGTGCTGATCCTCGACAGCCGCAGCCTGTACGGCCGCGGCGACGTGCTGCGCTTCGAATTGCCGCCGCCGACCGCCGAGAAGCCCGGCATCGTCGAGCGCGCCATGATCGCGATCCGCACCTGGCTCAATCGCGGCGACCTGCCGCTGTATCGCGAGCTCGGCCCGGAGAACGGCAACGGCTACCAGGAGGTCGCACAGGCGCTGAAGGGCCAGAAGGACAGCATGGTCCGCATCAACGACCGCGGCGAAGTGATCGTCTCGGTGTCGGTGCCGGTGCAGCGCTTCCGCGCCATCCACGGCGCCCTGATGCTGTCGACGCAGGGCGACGACATCGACCAGATGGTCACCGCCGAGCGGTTGGCGATCCTGAAGATCTTCGGCGTTGCGGCCGCCGTGATGGTGGTGCTGTCGCTGCTCCTGGCGTCCACGATCGCGGGCCCGGTACGGCGGCTCGCGGACGCGGCCGAGCGGGTTCGCCGCCGCATCCGCGCCCGTGTCGAAATCCCGGACTTCACCCGCCGGCGCGACGAGATCGGGCATCTGTCCGGCGCGCTGCGCGACATGACCGACGCGCTCTACGCCCGCATCGAGGGCATCGAGCGCTTCGCCGCCGACGTCAGCCACGAGCTAAAGAATCCGCTGACGTCGCTGCGCTCCGCGGTCGAGACACTGCCGCTGGCCAAGACGGCCAACAGCCGCGAGCGGCTGCTGGCGGTGATCGAGCACGACGTCAAACGGCTCGACCGCCTGATCTCGGATATTTCCGACGCCAGCCGGCTCGACGCCGAACTGCAGCGCCAGGATGCCGCCCCGGTCGATCTGCGCCGCCTGCTGACGACGCTCACGCTGGTCGCCAACGAGACGAGGCTCGGCAACCGCGCTGCCGTGGAGGTCCGCTTCGAGGGCCCGCCGACGGATCAGTTCTCAGTGCCGGGCCACGATTCGCGGCTCGGACAGGTCATCAGCAATCTGTTGTCCAACGCTCAGTCGTTCTCGAACGAGGGCGGCAAGGTGCAGATCGCCTGCCGCCGGCGCAAAAGCGAGATCGAGATCGTGGTCGAGGACGACGGTCCCGGCATTCGCGAGGACGCGCTGGAGAAGATCTTCGAGCGCTTTTACACCGATCGTCCGCACCAGGGCTTCGGCCAGAACTCGGGCCTCGGCCTGTCGATCTCCAAGCAGATTGTCGAGGCCCATGGCGGCCGCATCTGGGCCGAGAACCGGCCCGGCCCGCGCGACGAGGACGGCGAGCCGACCTCCGGCGGCGCACGCTTTGTCGTGCGGCTGCCGTCCACATGAGCGCGGCGCCGACCAGCATCCATGCCTCGGCCGTCAAGGTCGGCGACCAGGCCGTGCTGATCCGCGGCCCGTCGGGCTCAGGCAAGTCCCGCCTCGCCTTCGGGCTGATCGTCGCAGGCCGCAGCGGCCAGGTTGCAAAAGCGGAACTGATTGCCGACGACCGGGTCTTGTTGGAGCGGCGCAGCGGTGCCGTGCTGGCCCGTACTGTGCCGGAGCTGGCGGGGCTGATCGAGATCCGTGGGCTCGGCATCCGCCGCTGCCCGCACGTCGATCACGCTCCGATCGGCCTCGTGGTGGACCTGTGGGCCGCCGACGCGGCGCGGATGCCGGCGCCGGAAGCGCTGCGCGTCAGCGTCGAAGGCGTCGAATTGCCGCGGATTCCGGTGGGAGAGGGTTTCGATCCGCTCGCAATGGTGGTGGCATTTTTGATCACAACCGACAGCGTATCCGGCGGGACACAGTTGGACGATTGTCGGAAGGAAAATGGTAACCATATCAGCCACAGTATCGTGTCCGAATAGACCCGCCGCGGCTCCCGTCCCGCCTCGCGCCAACGCGAGAATCGCGAAGACGCCTCTTGCATAGGGGCGCTGGATGGTCAAAGTGACCCGATCGCGCGGTGCAGCAGAAGCGCCCGCGAGGAGTTTCCGATGATTGGTCTGGTACTTGTGACCCATGGGCGCCTTGCCGACGAGTTCAAGGCAGCGCTGGAACACGTGATGGGGCCACAGCAACAAATCGAAGCCGTGACGATTGGCGCCGAGGACGACGCCGATCTGTGTCGCAGCGACATCATCGAGGCGGTCAACCGCGTCGATAGCGGGGACGGTGTGGCTATTCTGACCGACATGTTCGGCGGTACGCCTTCGAACCTGGCGATTTCCTGTATGAGCCGGCCGAAAGTCGAAGTGCTCGCGGGCATCAATCTGCCCATGCTGGTGAAGTTGGCCAAGGTCCGCGAGGAGCGTCCGTTGCCCGATGCGATCGCGCTGGCTCAGGAAGCTGGCCGCAAATACGTCACCATCGCCAGCCGGGTGTTGGCCGGCAAATGACCGCAGACGCGCACCACGCCGCGCCCGGCGCGGCTGCAGATAGCGCCGGAGTGTCCGGCAAAGTTTCTCGTGAAGTTCCGGTGATCAACAAGCGCGGCCTGCACGCCCGCGCCTCGGCCAAGTTCGTCCAGATGGCCGAGCGCTTCAATGCCGACATCACCGTCAGCCGCAACGGCGAGACCGTCGGCGGCACCTCGATCATGGGCCTGATGATGCTGGCCGCCGGCATCGGTACCAGCGTCACCATCGCCGCCACCGGCCGCGAAGCCCAGCAGGCCGTCGATGCGCTCACCGAACTGATGAGCAGCAAGTTCGGCGAGGAAGAGTAAGCGGTTTGACCGGCGGCGATTAGTTCGCGCCGTATCCTTTGCTGAGACTGCTAAGCGGACGACCTCATCCTGAGGAGCCGCGGCATCGCCCGCAGGGCGAAGCCGTGGCGTCTCGAAGGATGAACCACGGGCACCCGCATCCATGGTTCGAGACGCCCGGCCTCGCATTGCGAGCCCGGGCTCCTCACCATGAGGTTGTACTTGTTGTCAGCGCCGTACAGCGCGCGCGCCAAGCCTACAAAATAAACCGGCTCAGATCCGTGTTCTTCGCCAGATCGCCGACGTTCTTGCGGACGTACTCGGCGTCGATCCGGATGGTTTCACCGCCGCGGTCGGGCGCCACGAACGAGATTTCGTCGAGCACGCGCTCCATCACAGTCTGCAGCCGCCGCGCACCGATGTTCTCGACCGTCGAATTGACGCCGACGGCGACGTCGGCCAGTGCGTCGATGGCGTCGTCGCCGAATTCCAAGGTCACGCCTTCGGTCTGCATCAGCGCGACATACTGCTTGATCAGCGACGCTTCCGGCTCGGTCAGGATGCGGCGCATGTCGTCGCGCGACAGCGCGCTCAGTTCGACGCGAATCGGCAGCCGGCCCTGCAGCTCTGGTAACAAGTCCGACGGCTTGGCGATGTGGAACGCGCCAGAGGCGATGAACAGGATGTGCTCGGTCTTGACCGCGCCGTGCTTGGTCGAGACCGTGGTGCCTTCGATCAGCGGCAGCAGATCGCGTTGCACGCCTTCGCGCGACACCTCGCCGCCGCTGCGGCCGTCACGCACGCAGATCTTATCGATCTCGTCGAGGAACACGATGCCGTTGTTCTCGACCACGGCGATGGCTTCCTGCACCAGCTGATCGTTGTCGAGCAGCTTGTCGGCTTCTTCGTTGACCAAAATCTCGTGCGAGTCCGCGACGGTCAGACGCCGCGTCTTGGTCCGACCGCCCATCTTGCCGAAGATGTCGCCGAGCGACACAGCGCCGATCTGGGCGCCCGGCATGCCGGGGATTTCGAACATCGGCGAGCCGGAGCTGGCCTGGGTTTCGATCTCGATTTCCTTGTCGTTGAGTTCGCCGGCGCGCAGCTTGCGGCGGAAGGAATCCCGCGTCGCCGGACCCGAGCCGGGGCCGACCAGCGCGTCCAGCACGCGCTCCTCGGCGGCGACCTGGGCGCGGGCCTGGACGTCCTTGCGCTTCTTCTCGCGCATCTGCGCGATGCCGACCTCGACGAGGTCGCGAATGATCTGCTCGACGTCGCGGCCGACATAGCCGACCTCGGTGAACTTGGTGGCTTCGACCTTCAGGAACGGTGCACCGGCCAGCTTGGCCAGCCGCCGCGCGATCTCGGTCTTGCCGACGCCGGTCGGCCCGATCATCAGGATGTTCTTGGGCAGGACTTCCTCGCGCAGGCTGCCCTCGAGCTGCAGCCGCCGCCAGCGGTTACGCAGCGCGATGGCCACGGCGCGCTTGGCGTCGCCCTGGCCGACGATGAAGCGGTCGAGTTCGGAGACGATTTCGCGGGGAGAAAAGTCGGTCATGTGGGCTCACGGTGGTTCGGACGATCGAGGCGGCTAGTGGTCAGATGATCGGTGGTCCCGACTGCCACTGCCGGATCGCCTCGAAGGGATGGATCAGCATGATGATGTTGAGAGTAAGATTGTCGCGGATATGCAATCCGACCAGCACTTCGAACAGCACCGCGATGCCGCCGGTCAGCGCCACCGGCAGCCGCCACGCCAGCAGGAAACCTGTGATCATCGAGACGGTGTCGGCCAGCGAGTTGACGATGCTGTCGCCGTAGTAATCGAGCGAGATGGTGCCGGCGCGGTAGCGTTCGATGATGAAGCTTGAATTCTCCACCAGCTCCCAGGCGCCTTCGATCAGCACCGCCACGATCAGCCGCACCGTCCAGGTCCAACGCGGCAGCACCAGGCGGGTGATCGCGTAGAACAGGAAGCCGTGGATGATGTGCGAGAACGTGTACCAGTCGGTGAGGTGCTGCGAGTTCTCCGAACTCTGCACCACGCCGTGCCAGAACTTGACGTATCCGCAGGTGCAGATCGGCACCCGCCCCATCGCGTAAAGCGTGGCGGCTTGGAGCACTAACAGGGCGAGCACGACCGCCACGCCCCAGCGGACCGGCAGGCCGGTCGCCGGCATGACCGGCCGCTCGGCCTGCGCGGTGCTCATGCCGGCAGCGTCTCGATGGTCAGATTGCCGTTCGTGTAGACGCAGATGTCGGCGGCGATGCCGAGTGATTTGCGCACGATGGTCTCGGCGTCCTGGTCGGTGTCGATCAGCGCGCGGGCGGCTGCCAGCGCATAGTTGCCGCCGGACCCGATCGCCATCACGCCGGCTTCCGGCTCGAGCACGTCGCCGGTGCCGGTCAGAACCAGCGACACATCCTTGTCGGCGACGATCATCATGGCCTCGAGCCGGCGCAGATAGCGGTCGGTGCGCCAGTCCTTGGCGAGCTCGACGGCGGCGCGGGTCAGCTGGCCGGGATATTGCTCGAGCTTGGCCTCGAGCCGCTCGAACAGAGTGAAGGCGTCGGCGGTGGCGCCGGCGAAGCCGCCGATCACCTCGCCCTTGCCGAGCTTGCGCACCTTCTTGGCGTTGGCCTTGATCACGGTCTGGCCGATCGAGACCTGGCCGTCGCCGCCGACCACGACCTTGCCGCCCTTGCGGACGGTCAGGATGGTGGTGCCGTGCCAGCCGGGGCCGGAGGAGGACGAGCCGTCGCCCGCCGCGGAGTACATGTTCATGGGAAACCTTTCGCGAGCGCTGATCTAGGCACTCCGGCTGCGGCTTGCAATTCTGCCCGCGGCCAGCCGGCAAGATACGGACGGCCTTAAGAAATTCCGGTCACCATAGGACTAAGATCGGGCCTGGAAGGCGCCTGCCGCAGTAGCGAAGGTGTCACCGGCCTGTTAAAAGACCGGCGTTTTTACCGGAGACCCGCGCGATGCGCACCGCGACGATCAAGCGCAAGACCAAGGAGACCGACATCGAGGTCAGCATCGACCTCGACGGCACCGGCGTGGCCAAGGTGGCCACCGGGATCGGCTTCTTCGATCATATGCTGGATCTGCTCGCCAAACATTCGCGCATCGACCTCACCGTCAAGGCGGTCGGCGATCTGCATATCGACTTCCACCACACCACCGAGGACGTCGGCATCGCGCTCGGCCAGGCGGTCAAGCAGGCGCTGGGCAACATGGCGGGCATCAGCCGCTATGCCAGCATCTTCATGCCGATGGACGAGACCCTGACGCGGGTGGTGATCGATATTTCGGGCCGGCCGTTCCTGGTGTTCAAGGCCGACTTCCCGCGCGACAAGATCGGTGAGTTCGACACCGAGCTGGTGCGCGAGTGGTTCACCGCCTTTGCGTTCAATGCGGGTGTGACCCTGCACGTCGAGACCCTATATGGGGACAACAGCCACCATATCGCCGAGTCCTGCTTCAAGGGCCTGGCGCGGGCGCTCCGCGCCGCGGTGGCGATCGATCCCAAGGCCGCGGGCGAAGTGCCTTCGACCAAGGGCCAGCTCGGCGGCTAGCGCCCATTCGGGCACAGAGGGTTCCATGCCGGTGTTCACTGTCCACGCGCCGCGGCCGACCGACGACGAGACGCGCCCGGCGCCGGAGCGCTTCGTGTTTCTGCGCGACGGATTCTCGATCTGGGCGTTCCTGTTTGGTCCGTTCTGGCTGCTGTATCGCCGGTTGTGGCTGGCGTTGCTCGGCTATTTGGTGCTGATGACGGTGCTGACCGCCGCGCTTGGCGTGCTGCACGCCGGCGCCGGCACAAGGTTCGTCGTGCTGCTGCTGTGCGCGACGTTGCTGGGGCTCGAAGCTTCAAGCCTGCGGCGCTGGACGCTGGGGCGCCGCGGCTGGCGTCCGATCGATATCGTCGCGGCCGACGATCAGGAGATCGCCGAGCGGCGGTTCTTCGATCGCTGGTCGGCCGCGCAGGCGAACCCGATAGGATTCTCGTTTCCGGTCGATCGCGGCGCGCCGCCGCCGACTCGCACCATTCCGATGCCGGCTTCGTCCCTGTATGGCGACATCGTCGGCTCGTTCCCGCGGCCGGGAGCCGGCCGATGAGCGTCGCCATCATCGACTACGATTCCGGCAATCTGCACTCGGCCGCCAAGGCGTTCGAACGCGCCGCACGTGCCCTGCCCGAGCCCGAGCGCATCATTGTCACGCGTGATCCCGATCAGGTATTTCGCTCCGACCGCGTTGTGCTGCCTGGCGTCGGCGCCTTCGCCGACTGCCGTAAGGGCCTCGATGCCATCGACGGCATGATCCAGGCGCTGAACGAGACCGTGCGGGTCAAGGCCCGGCCGTTCCTGGGCATCTGCGTCGGCATGCAGCTGATGGCCACGCGCGGCAAGGAGCACGTCACCACCGACGGGCTCGGCTGGATTCCCGGCGACGTCGTCAAGATCACGCCCAAGCAGGAAGATCTGAAGATCCCCCACATGGGCTGGAATACGCTCGACCTGCAAAGCGAGCACCCGGTGCTGCAGAACTTGCCGCTTGGGCCGAAGGGCCTGCACGCGTACTTCGTGCACTCCTTCCACCTTGCCGCCGAGAACGAAAAAGACATCGTGGCGCGCGCCGATTATGGCGGGCCCGTCACCGCGGTGGTCGGCCGCGACACCGTGCTCGGCACGCAATTCCATCCCGAGAAGAGCCAGCGTTTTGGGCTGGCTCTGATCTCGAACTTTTTGAAGTGGAAGCCGTGAGCATGACGATGCGGCCACACGCCCGGAGCGCGCGATGGCGCTGCTCCCCTCCCCCCTGCGGGGAGGGGTCGGGGGTGGGGGGCCGCGAGTCCGGCGCTCTCGGCTTACCCCCCACCCCAACCCTCCCCCGCAAGGGGGGAGGGAGCGAGCTCCGACGATGATCCTCTTCCCCGCCATCGATCTCAAAAATGGCCAGTGCGTGCGGCTCGAACAGGGCGACATGGCGCGGGCCACGGTGTTCAACCTCGATCCCGCCGCGCAGGCAAAAAGCTTCGCCGCGCAGGGCTTTGAGTATCTGCACGTCGTCGATCTCGACGGCGCCTTCGCCGGCAAGCCGATGAACGCCCAGGCGGTCGAGGCGATGCTGAAAGTGGTGTCGATGCCGGTGCAACTCGGCGGTGGCATTCGTGATCTGAAAACCATCGAGGCCTGGCTGAGCGAAGGCATCAGCCGCGTCATCATCGGGACCGCCGCGGTGCGCGACCCCGCGCTGGTGAAGGACGCCGCCAGGAAATTCCCCGGCCGCGTCGCCGTCGGCCTCGACGCCCGTGACGGCAAGGTCGCGGTCGAAGGCTGGGCGGAAAGTTCGCAAGTCACGGCCCTCGAAATAGCCCAGCGCTTCGAGGATGCCGGCGTCGCCGCCATCA
Source organism: Rhodopseudomonas sp. B29 (assembly GCF_000333455.1). Lineage (GTDB taxonomy): Bacteria > Pseudomonadota > Alphaproteobacteria > Rhizobiales > Xanthobacteraceae > Rhodopseudomonas. Next base: position 4,620 of record NZ_BADD01000528.1, on the reverse strand, counting down.
TTTTCACCGACATCGCCCGCGATGGCCTGTTGAAGGGCATCAATTGGGACGCCACCATAGCGCTCGCCGATGCGATCAGCATTCCGGTGATCGCCTCCGGCGGCCTCGCCTCGATCGACGATGTGAAGACACTGCTATCACCGCGCGCCGCCAAGCTCGAAGGCGCCATCGCTGGCCGCGCGCTCTACGACGGCCGGCTCGATCCGGCGCAGGCGCTGGCGCTGATCGGCAAAGCCAAGGCGGCCTGAAGGACAAGCGATGTTCAAGGTCCGCGTTATTCCCTGCCTCGACGTCAAGGACGGCCGCGTCGTCAAGGGCGTCAACTTCGTTGATCTGCGCGACGCCGGCGATCCGGTCGAGGCGGCGATTGCCTATGACGCCGCCGGCGCCGACGAGCTGTGCTTTCTCGATATCACCGCCACCCACGAGAACCGCGGCATCATGCTGGATGTGGTGCGGCGCACCGCCGAAGCCTGCTTCATGCCGGTGACGGTCGGCGGCGGGGTGCGCACTGTCGACGACATCAAGACGCTGCTGCGCAGTGGCGCCGACAAGGTCTCGATCAATTCGGCCGCTGTGTCGCGGCGCGAGTTCGTCAAGGAAGCCGCCGAGAAGTTCGGCGATCAGTGCATCGTGGTGGCGATCGACGCCAAGCGGGTGCCGGGCAAGGACCGCTGGGAGATCTTCACGCACGGCGGCCGCAAGGGCACCGGGATCGACGCCATCGAATACGCCCAGGAAGTCGTGTCGCTCGGCGCTGGTGAAATCCTGCTGACCTCGATGGACCGTGACGGCACCAAATCCGGCTTCGACCTGCCGCTGACCCGCGCCATCGCCGACAGCGTCGGCGTCCCGGTCATCGCCTCGGGCGGCGTCGGCAATCTCGACCACTTGGTCGATGGAATCCGCGACGGCCACGCCACCGCGGTGCTGGCGGCCTCGATCTTCCACTTCGGCGAATACACCATTCGTCAGGCCAAGGATCATATGGTCAAGGCCGGGCTGCCGATGCGGCTCGATCCGTAACTAGCTTAGCGCCGCGAGGGGCGGTACTCTCGCACCAGTAACGGCAGAGTATGGGTATGGCCCGTTTCACCATTCACGACCTCGCAGCTACGGTCGACGCCCGGGCGGCGTCCGGCGGCGAGGGCTCCTACACCAAGAAGCTGCTCGACAAGGGCGCCGAGCACTGCGCCAAGAAATTCGGCGAGGAGGCGGTCGAGCTGGTGATCGCCGCGGTCGAGAACAACCGCGACCATCTGATCTCCGAAGCCGCCGACGTGCTGTTCCATCTGCTGGTGGTGCTGAAATCGCGCGGCGTCAAAATCGAAGACGTCGAGGCGGCGTTGGCGCAGCGCACCTCCATGTCCGGTCTCGAGGAAAAGGCATCGCGCAAGCGCGATTAGTTCGGCCGCCACGGCGGCGCACCGCTGCCCTCCAACCAAAGCCCCAGCGCGGGCCGCAATAACAAGACAAAGCCAAGGCGAGGAACATGATGGACGCCAGGTCGGAGCTGCACCACTACAACCCATACCGGGTGTTCTCGCGCACCGAATGGGCCAATCTGCGCCAGGACACGCCGATGACGCTCGACGCGGCCGAGATTTCGGCGCTGAGCTCGATGCACGACCGGCTCGACCTCACCGAGGTCGAAGAAATCTATCTACCGATGTCGCGGCTGCTGTCGATCCACGTCGCCGCGCTCCAGCAATTGTACTTCGCGCAGCGCCGCTTCCTCGGCATCGTCGAGCGCAAGATGCCGTTCATCATCGGCGTCGCCGGGGCGGTCGCGGTCGGAAAGTCGACCACCGCGCGCGTGCTGCAGGCGCTGCTGGCGCGTTGGTCGCCGCGCCCGAGCGTCGACCTCGTCACCACCGACGGCTTCCTCTATCCCAACGCGGTGCTGGAACGTGCCGGGCTGATGCAGAAGAAGGGTTTTCCCGAGAGCTACGATCTGCCGGCGCTGCTCGGCTTTCTGTCCGACATCAAGTCAGGCCGCCGCAAGGTCAAGGCGCCGATCTACTCGCATCTCACTTACGACATCGTGCCCAACAAGTTCACTGTGGTGGACCGGCCGGACATCCTGATCGTCGAGGGCGTCAATGTGCTGCAGACCGGCCGGCTGCCGCGCGACGGCCAGGCGGTGCCGGTGGTGTCGGACTTTTTCGACTTCTCGGTGTATCTCGACGCCGACGAGCCGGTGCTGCGCGACTGGTACGTCAAGCGCTTCCTGGCGCTCCGCGACACCGCCTTCCACGACCCGCGGTCCTACTTCCATCGCTACGCGGTACTGTCCGACGAAGAGGCGACGGCGACGGCGATCGCGATCTGGGAGCGGACGAACTTGGCCAACCTCGAGGACAACATCCTGCCGACAAGGCCGCGCGCGACGCTGATCCTGAAGAAGGGCGCCGACCACGTGGTGGAAAGCGTGGCGTTGCGAAGGTTGTGAGCCTACCGCGCCCTCGTCATTCCGGGGCGCTCGCGTCAGCGAGCGAACCCGGAATCTCTGCCTCACAACGTCTGGATTCCGGGTTCGCGCGTTTCACGCGCGCCCCGGAATGACGTCGCGAGGTGCGTCCATTTACGCCGCGTGCCGCGACGCGTCGGCGCCAAAATGCTCGATGTAGCGGCTGCTGATCGCCGAGACCGGCATGATGATCAGCACGTCGGTGGTGCCGAACTGATAGTCGATCACGGCGCCATCGCCGATATAGGCGCCGAGCCGCAGATAGCCCTTGATCAGCGGCGGCAGTTCGCGCAGCGCAGCCTTCTGATTGACGGCTTCCTTGGGCATTCGGTTCATCTCGACATAGCGTGACGGCGTCGCGCGCGCGCGCCATTCCTCCGGGGCCGACGCGTAGTGGTGCAGGAAGGACAACGGCAGTGCCAGGCGCTCCGGATCGGTGCCGTCGAAGCTGGCGCAGCCGAGCATGACGTCGAAGCCGTGCTGGCGCACATAGGTCCAGATGCCGTGCCACAGTAGCTCGACGGTGCGCTTGTTGCGGTAGGGCGGCAGCACGCAGGAACGGCCGAGTTCGAGAAAGCGCAGGTCGGGATGGCGGCCGATGACGCCGCCGATATCGAACTCGTGCTCGGTGTAGAAGCCGCCATGGCGCTCGGCGACGTCCTGGCGGAGCAGGCGATAAGTGCCGACCACCGGCTGCTTGCCGCTCAGCGACGGCTTGGCGGCGTGGTCGATCACCAGCACATGGTCGCAGATCGCGTCGAACGCATCTTTGTCGCGCCGCGCCAGCATTGTGGCGGCGTCTGCCACCGCGGTGCCGTCCTTATAGAACACGCGGTAGCGCAGCTTCTGGGCGCGCTTGACGTCGTGCTTCTTCTGCGCGAGCCGCACTTCGAGCGAGCCGAGCCGGCCGAGCGTCGCGGCCTGCGGGTCGGGGCCGATGAGCCGGCCATGGTCGCCGAGCTTCAGCGCCGGCTTCAGCCAGGTAATCGCATTGTGGGCGGCGACGCCGGCGGTCTCCGGACGTAACAACTTCAGGAAATTCTTCGAGCGGGCAATCTGATCGGGCTGCATGGGATCCTCGCGGGCGCATGCAGCCGAATCGGGCTGCTGCGGCCATCCGCATCACCAATCACGGCCGTTCAACAGCGATGTGACATGTCGATTGCTACACCATGACAGTGCAGCATCGATGGTCGTACGGGCTATCAGCCCGGTATTACGTTGTTGGATGAGGTGCCGAGTTTGCGGCTGGCGCTACGTCGGCGAGAACTTCGAGCAGCTTGTCGCGATCGAGCGGCTTCACCAGAAAGCCCGTCATGCCGGCCTTAAGGCAGGCGTCGCGATCCTCCGCCTGCGTATTGGCGGTCAGTGCCAGCATCGGCACCGGTCGCAGCCGGGCGGCGGCTTCATGTGCGCGGATCTGCCGCGCCGCGCCGAGGCCGTCGAGCCGCGGCATCTGCACGTCCATCAGGATCAGGTCGAACGGAGCGGCCGCGTCGCGCCACTGCGCCACGGCCTCTTCGCCATTGGGAGCAACGACGACGTTGTGTCCCAGCGGCGTCAGTAGAGAGCGGATCAGCAGCGCGTTGATATCGTTGTCCTCGGCGACCAACACTGACAAGCCCTGCGGCGCATGTGGCATTGGCGCGCCGTCTGCGTGGTTGCCAGCATCGGCGATACCTGGCGAACTCATGCGCGGCAGTCCGCCCAGCCGCGCCAGCGAGGCGGCGCGCAGCGTCTTCACCAGATAGCCGGTAAAAAGCGGCGGGGAGCACCGGCAGCAACTCGTGCCGTTCGGCCGGCGTCAACATCACCAGCCGTTGCGTCGTCGACGCCTTCGCTCGCGCCCCCAGTGCCTCGGCCTGGACGGCCCCAAGGACACGATCGATCAGCAGCGCGTTCCCAATGACGCTGATCGAAATGCCCACGCGCGTCACCGAGTTCTTGGCATTCGACGCATGCACTGACTCCCCAACGCTTCAGGCGGCGAACGATTACATCGGCTACGATCTTGGCGAGTGTCACTACCAAAGTCGTGATGCAGCCGATGCCCAGCGCCATGAATCTCGACTCGTTCGCGGACTGATCATCAGCCTGCTACGTTAACATCACCGTGAATGTCGAGCCATTGCCGGGTTCGCTCTATAAGT
>NZ_BADD01000529.1 GCF_000333455.1 Rhodopseudomonas sp. B29 | reverse complement strand
ACGGGATTCCAGCAGCACGATGCGGGGCGGCATCCAGTCCCCCTTGTGCACCCGGTGGGTTCCGCCGCGGGCCAGATAGCGCGCTCCGACGGCTTCCAATGCCGGCTTCACCTCAGCCATGAACCGCTGATAGCGCGACATGTCGTGAATCTCGACATCGAAGATCGCGTAAGCCGGCATCTATCCCCCTCGTCCGGCCCGGCGCTGCGAGCGCCGAATTGACGAAGCCGGTGCCATGATGAAATGGTCCGGCCAACTTTATCTGGAGCACTTCCGAATGGCCACCGGCACGTCCACGATCGATTTTTCCAAGCGGCTTGACGCGACCGCCGAAGATACCGAGACCCTGCTCGGCAAGCTCCTGTCCGACGAATTGCTGACAGACGAGATCGCCCGTCCCCGCCGGCTGATGGAAGCGATCCGTTACTCCACTCTGGGCGGCGGCAAGCGGCTGCGGCCGTTTCTGACGGTCGAGAGCGCGGCGGTGTTCGGCATCGATCGCTCGGCGGCGCTGCTGGTCGGCGCCGCGCTGGAATGCATCCATTGTTATTCGCTGATCCACGACGATCTGCCGGCGATGGACAATTCCGATCTCCGCCGTGGCCGCCCGACTCTGCACAAGGCCTACGACGACGCCACCGCCATCCTGGCGGGCGACGCGCTGCTGACGCTGGCGTTCGACATCGTCACCCGCGACGAGGTCCACTCCGATCCGACGGTGCGGCTGATGCTGACGCGGACGCTGGCGCGCTGCGCCGGGCTCGGCGGCATGGTCGGCGGTCAGATGCTCGATCTCGCCGGTGAAGGCCGCTTCGGCGACCGCGAGCCGGTCGACGTGGCGCGGCTGCAGCAGATGAAGACGGGTGCGCTGCTGCGCTACGGCTGCATTGCCGGCGCCATCCTGGGCCAGGCGTCGGCTGACCAATATCGCGCGCTCGATGATTACGGCCGCGCGCTCGGCGAAGCCTTCCAGATCGCCGACGATCTGCTCGACGTCGAAGGCGACGCCGAAGCGCTCGGCAAGCCGGCCGGTGCCGATGCGGCGCTCGGCAAGACCACGTTCGTCACCCAGCTCGGCATCGACGGCGCCAAGCAGCGAGTGCGCGATCTCATCGCCCGCGCCGACGAGGCGCTGGCGCCGTTCGGGGCTCGCGGCGATGTGCTGCGCGCCGCCGCGCGGTTCGTCGCCGAACGCAAGAACTGATCATCGCCGGATGGACGATCGCGGGATCGAAGACAGCCACCTGCAACGCTTTCGGCGCCTGCCGCGTGCGATCCGGGTGGTGTATTCGCGGCCCAGGTTGTTCATCTCGATTCTGCTCGGCCTCGGCGTCGCCGCGCTGCTGCCGGGCTCGATGCGTCCGGTCACGCGAGTGCTGATCGCCTGGGACGTATCCGTCGTCGCCTATCTGCTGCTCGCCTTCGTGATGATGGCGCGATGTGGCATCGACTACATCCGGCGCAACGCGGTGCTGCAGGATGACGGACGGTTTCTGATCCTGATGGTGACGGCCGTCGGCGCCTTTGCTTCGATCGCCGCCATCGTCTCCGAACTCGGCGTCGAGCATCGCGGCGCGAGCGAGCTCGCGCTCGCCACCATAACCATTGCGCTGTCCTGGGCGGCGGTTCACACCACCTTCGCGCTCCACTATGCGCACGAGTACTATCGCGGCGGCACCGAGGGCGGTCTGCAGTTTCCGGGCGACAACAAGGAGCGGCCGGATTACTGGGACTTCGTGTATTTCTCGTTCGTCATAGGCATGACCGCGCAAGTGTCCGACGTCGGGATCACCGACAAGACCATCCGCCGCACCGCCACTGCGCACGGCGTCGCGTCGTTCGTCTACAACACGGCGCTCGTGGCGCTGATGGTGAACATCGCGGCCGGCGCGATCTGACTACTCGGCCGCCGTCCGAGTCGCGGCCGCATCCTGATTGGCGAGGAATGGGCCGATCTGGTCGGCCGGCAGCGGCCTGCTGATCAGATAGCCCTGGATTTCCGTACAGCCGTCCTCGGTAACGCGGGTCATCTGTTCTTCGGTTTCGACACCTTCGGCTACGGTCGTCATGCCCAGATTGTGGCCCAGCGCCGCGATGGCGCGGACAATGGCGCGACTGGAGCGATCGTTGTTTGTGTCGCGCACGAACGACTGATCGATCTTGATCTTGTCGAACGGGAAGCTGCGCAGATAGCCGAGCGACGAGTAGCCGGTGCCGAAATCGTCGAGCGACACCCGCACCCCGATCGCGCGGAGTTGCTGCAGCAGGCCGAGCGCGGTGCCATGGGCATCGAGCATCACGCTTTCGGTGATCTCGAGCTCGAGCCGGCGCGGTTCCAGGCCGCTTTCGGCCAGCGCCGAGACGATCGTCGTCAGCAGCCCGCGATTTTCGAACTGCACCGCCGAGATATTCACCGCGACCGAGATGTCGTCGGGCCAATTCGCGGCCTCGCGGCAGGCGGTGCGCAGCACCCAGTCGCCGATCGGGCCGATCATGCCGGTCTCTTCGGTGAGCGGGATGAAATCCAGCGGCGAGACGGCCCCGCGTGTCGGAGAATGCCAACGCAGCAGCGCCTCGAAGCCGACGATACGGCGCGTCGCCAGGTCGAATTGCGGCTGATAGACCAGCGCGAATTCGCGCAGCGCCAGTGCACGGCGGAGGTCGGTCTCCAGCATGCGCCGTGCCCGCATGGTCACGTCCATCTGGGATTCGAACACGCGGTAGCCGGCATGGCGCTCCTGCTTGGCGCGGTTCAGGGCGATGTCGGCATTCTTGATCACTACGTCCGGATCGGTGTCCTGGTCACCCGGCAGCGCGATGCCGACGGCGGCTCCGACATTGATCAATTGGCCTTCCACCAGATACGGCCGGCTCAGCAGATCGACCAGCCGCTTGGCCTGCGATGTCGCCGTCTCCGGCTGCGGCCCGGTCCCGGTCTGGATGATGCCGAACTCGTCGCTGTCGAGCCGGGCGACCACGTCGTCCTGCGTTACGGCCGACCGGATGCGCTTGGCCACCAGGCCGAGCAGCGCGTCGCCGATTTCGCGGCCGAGCGTGTCGTTGATCGCCTTGAAACGATTGAGGTCGATCGTCAGAACCGCGCGGGCACTGACCTCGCCGTCGCCGCGCAGCAGCGCCTCCAGTCGCTCGCAGAACATCAGGCGGTTGCCGAGTTCGGTCAGCCGGTCGGTGCGTGCCAGCTGGGCCTGGTGGGCGAGGCTCGCGACCTGGTCGGTGATGTCCTGTGCACGGACGAAGCAATCTTGCCCGAGCCGCCTCAGTCGCAGCGCGAAGGTGCGGCCGTCCGGCAGCGTCACTTCGCCCGGATCATCGCCGCCGCGTCGCCATGCCTCGATTTGCAGTTGCTGCTGCAATTCGTCAGGCGGCAGCATGCCGAAGGCCCGGTCGAACACCGGATTGCTGAGATGTATCGTTCCGTCCGGGCCGATCATTGCCAGGGCGACTTCGACATTCATGAAGGCCGCGAGCGTCAGTTCGCGGCCGCGTTCAGCCGTCGCGGCAGCCGCCTGTTGGCCGCTGCTTGGCAAAGCCGCGGCCGTAGCGATCGGGCCAATCTCGGTCGAGCGAGCGAAGGAGCCTATTCCCATGATCAGGGATTAGAAGGATCGATCTGTTGCCAAAAGCATAACTAATTGATCCGGTTCCCAAGGACGGTAAATCTGTCCTTAGCGCATTTCGCGCAATCCTAGCATCGTACCGTCCGCTGCTCAGCGCCTGCGGTGCTTTCGTATTGGCGCCAGCGGTACGGCTTGACCTCCCAGTCAGCTCCCTCCAAGCAGGAGGCCCAACTGACGGAAGACAGCCGCCGCCGTGGAAGCCAAATTCCAGATCTTTCTGATCCTGCTGGCGGTACTCGCGGTCGCGGCGCTGATCGCGCGCCGGGTGAACGTAGCGCCCGCCATCCTGCTACTGATCAGTGGCATCGTGCTGGCGTTCATTCCCGGCATGCCGCCATTCCAGCTGCCGCCCGAACTCGTGCTGCTCCTGGTACTGCCGCCGCTGATCTATTCCGCCGCGGTGGCGATGAGCTGGCGCGAGTTCCGCTTCAACCTGCGAGCGATCGGCATGCTGGCGATCGGCTGCGTGATCTTCACCGCCTGTGCGGTGGCGGCTGCGTGTCACTATCTGCTCGGGCTGCCGTGGAATATTGGCTTTCTGCTCGGCGCCATCGTGGCGCCGCCGGATGTCGTGGCGCCGCTCGCCATCGCGCGCCGCATCGGGCTGCCGCGGCGCATCCTGGTGATCCTCGAAGGCGAAGGCCTCGCCAACGATGCGACCGCGCTGATCTTGTATCGTTTTGCCGTTGCCGCGGTGATGACCGGCGCGTTCTCACTGCCGAAAGCGGCCGGCACGTTTGCGGCCATCATGGCGGGCGAACTGGCGTTCGGCATCGCGATCGGCTGGCTCAGCCTGCGGGCCCGGCATCTGGTGCGTGATCCGCAGATCGAAATCACGCTGTCTCTGCTGACGCCCTACCTTGCCTACTGGATTCCCGAACATCTCGGCGGCTCCGGTGTCATCGCCACCGTCGCCTGCGGCCTCTATATTTCCTGGAATGGTCCGCTGTTGATCTCCGCGGCGACACGGCTGCAGGGCATCTTCTTCTGGGATTTGGTAATCTATCTGATCGAGGGGATGCTGTTCCTGCTCACCGGCTTCCAGATGCGGGCGCTGTGGGAGAAGTCGAAGGCGTTTCCGGCCACCGAAATCCTGACCGCCACGCTTGTGGTGGCGGCTATCATGATCGCGGCGCGGTTTCTCTGGGTCTACCCGGCGACCTATCTGCCGCGGCTGGTCAGCAAGCGCATCCGCAAGCGCGAGCCGCGTCCGTCGTGGCGCGCCACGTTCGTCGTCGGCTTCACCGGCGTGCGCGGCGCGGTGTCGCTCGCCACCGCACTGGCGCTGCCTTATGCGCTGCCCGGCGGCGAAGGCTTTCCGGACCGCGATCTGATTCAATTCGTCGCCTTTGGCGTCATCCTGATCACGTTGGTCGGCCTTGGCCTGACGCTGCCCACGGTAGTCACCCTGCTCGGCGTCAACTGCGACGCACTGACAGAGCATCGCACCGAGCGAGAACGAGAGATCGCGGCACGACGCGAGGCGCTCGGCGCGGCGATGCGATCATTCGACGCGATCACCAAGGATCGCGACCTGTCCGATGGTCTGGTGGGGATGCTCAAGTCGCGTCACGAAATCCGCGCCAGCCTGCTGCCCGATCCGCTCGATGACGAGGCCCGCCAGCAGACGGAAGAAAGCATCAGTCTTGTCCGGGAGCTGATCGCTGCAGAACGGCGCTTCATCCATGCTCAGCTTCGCCACGGTGCGATCACTGACGAGGCCCGCCGCCGCATCGAGCGCGATCTCGACCTTGAAGAAGCCAGCCTGGCCAATCACGGCGTCGACCGTACCGGACCGCTGTGACGCGGTGATCGGGCGCGGCTCTTGCCGAACGGCGCCACGGGCTCTACCTCCTGCCGAGGAACAAACCCGGGGGCCCCCATGCTCGACGCCGCCATCAAGGCGCTGACCCAGATCCTGTCGCCGCCGATGCGCTCCATCCTGTGGCGGTCGATCGGCTACGCCTTGGCGCTGATCGCGGTGGCGGCCATCGGACTGCAGCGGCTGATGAGCTGGCTCGCCGGCTCCAGCGAAGTCTGGGCCGAAACCACGCTCGGCGGCTTTCACACCCCGCTCGTCGTTTTGTCGTGGACGTTGTCGATCGCCGCCGGGCTCGGCATCGTGGTCGGCGCGGTGTTTCTGATGCCGGCGGTGACGTCGCTGGTCGCCGGCATCTTCGTCGACGAGGCGGCCGAGCATGTCGAGCGCGAGTATTATCCGGACGAGCCGCCCGGCGTCGCTTTGCCGTTCGGCCTGGCGATGTGGGAGACCGTCAAGGCCGCCCTGCTCACTATCGTGGTGTATCTGGTTGCGCTGCCGTTCCTGCTGTTCGCCGGCTTCGGCTTCGTGGTGTTCTTCGTCGCCACCGCCTGGCTGCTCGGCCGTGAGTATTTCGACCTCGCCGCGATGCGCTTCCGACCTGTGGAGGAAGCCAAGGCCCTGCGCCGCGACAACGCCACCACGGTGTTCATCGGCGGCCTGATCATCGCCGCTTTCGTGTCGATCCCGATCGTCAATCTGGCGACGCCTTTGTTCGGCATGGCCTTCATGGTCCACCTGCACAAACGCCTGTCCGGACCGCGGCCGGAAATCCTGGCGCCGGAGCGGCGCCGGGTGATCGGCTGACACAGACCTCCACGTGCGGTGTTCGCCGCGCGCGGACTCGCAACTAAGCCATCAGCACTTACATCCATCTTCCACCATCAAGGAGGCGAAGATGTCCGATCGTCACGTGGTGTGTACGCATTGCGGCGGCGTCAACCGGCTGCCGGAGCAGCGAACGGCGCTGGACGGCAAATGCGGCAAGTGCGGCGCTAAGCTGTTCGAAGGCCATGCGGCGGACGTTGGCGGCGAGCTGTTCGACAAGCAGCTGGCGCGCAGCAGCGTGCCGGTGCTGGTCGATGTCTGGGCGCCGTGGTGCGGGCCGTGCCGGGCGATGGCGCCGGCCTACGAGCAGGCCGCGCGCGAGCTAGAGCCGCAGGTGCGGCTGATCAAGCTCAACTCCGACAACGAGCAGCAGATCGCCGCCCGCCTCGGCATTCAGGGCATCCCGACCATGATCCTGTTCGAGAACGGCCGCGAGCGGGCGCGGACTTCGGGTGCGATGCCGGCGCAGCAGATCGTGCGCTGGGTGCGGCAGCATCTGCCGGCATAGGTTTAAGCCGATCGCAGCGGCAGCGGACCGTCGAGCTTGTAGCTGCGCATCGCGAACGAGGTTCGGATGTCGCGCACCGTCGGCAGCGCCAGCAGGCCGCGCAGCACGGTCGCCTCGTAGCTGGCGATATCCGGCACCACCACTTCGAGCAGGAAGTCGCTGTCGCCCGACACCAGATGGCAGGCGATCACTTCCGGCATGGTCTGCACCGCGGCGATGAAGCTCTCGGCATTGTCGCGCGAATGCCGCTCGACCCGGATGCCGGCGAACGCCGTCACCGCCAGCCCGACCGCGGCGCGATCCACCAACGCCCGATAGCTCGCCAGCACGCCGGCCTGCTCCAGCAGCTTGACCCGCCGCGAGCATGGTGACGGCGACAGCCCGACCTTCTCGGCCAACACGATGTTGGGAATCCGCGCGTCGGCCTGCAGCTCGGCGAGGATTCTGAGGTCGATCGCATCCAGGGCGATTTTGGCAGGATTGGTCATATGCTGCGCAGCATAATGATGAAGATTGCCAATCGAAAGGCAAAAAGTGGCATGATTGGCAAGTCTGGCGGCCGACTTTGGGTCATATTGGGCACAAAGGAGCCCGCCCATGACCGAGTCTGCTTGCCCGCCCAGCTTTGCCACCACCGCGATCCACCACGGCTATGATCCGCTGGCGCATCACGGCGCGCTCAACCCGCCGCTGTTTCTGACCTCGACCTATGCGTTCGCCAGCGCAGCTGAGGGCGCGGCGCGGTTTGCCGGCGAGGCCGAGGGCTTCGTCTATTCGCGTGTCGGCAATCCGACCGTGGCGGTGCTGGAAAGCCGGCTCGCCGCGCTGGAGGGCGGCGAGGCCGCGCTGGCCACCTCGTCGGGCGTCGGCGCGCTCACCGCGCTGATCTGGACGCTGCTGCGCGCCGGCGACGGCATCGTCGCCGACAAGATGCTGTATGGCTGCACCTTCGGTCTGTTCGAACACCATCTGCCGCGCTTTGGCATCGAAGTGGTGTTCGCCGATCTCACCGATCCGGCCAATCTGCAGGCCGCGCTGCGGCCCAACACCAGGTTGGTGTTCACCGAGACGCCGACCAATCCGAACATGCGGCTGGTCGACATCGCCGCCTGCGCCGAGATCTGCCGCCGCGCCGGCATCCGCCTGGTCGTCGACAACACCTATTGCACGCCGTATCTGCAGCGCCCGCTCGAGCTCGGCGCCGACCTCGTCACCCATTCGGCGACCAAGTATCTCGGCGGCCACGGCGATCTCTTGGCCGGCGCGGTGGTGGGTGCGAAGGAGATCATCGATCAGCTCCGCTTCGTCGGCGTCAAGGAGATGAACGGCGCCTGCATCTCGGCGTTCGACGCCTTCCTGATCCTGCGCGGGCTGAAGACGCTGAATCTGCGCATGGACCGCCACAGCGCCACGGCTCTAAGGCTCGCGCACGATCTCGAAGCCCATCCGGCCGTCGCCGCCGTGTACTACCCCGGCCTCGCCAGTCATCCGCAGCGCGCTTTGGCGCAGCGGCAGATGCGCCAGCCCGGCGGCATGATCGCGCTCGAACTGAAGGGTGGATTAGCAGCCGGCCGCAGCTTCATGGACAACGTGAAATTAGCGACGCGTGCGGTGAGCCTCGGCGACGCCGAGACGCTGATCCAGCATCCGGCCAGCATGACGCACGCGACCTACGATCCTGCCGAACGCGCGCGGCACGGATTCACCGACGGGCTGATCCGGATCTCGGTCGGACTTGAAGACTATGAGGATTTGCGAGCGGATTTGCTGGGAGCACTGACCACACAAGACTGATGGAACTTCAGAGGCATCGCATCGCCCCGAGTAACGTCGAAGTTTCAATCGAGTTCTGCACCAGAGTTCCCCGCCCGGCTTCATTCAAATTATACCAAGATCAACTTCACTCTGCTTGCGTCGAAACTTGTCAAGCAGTTGGTTCGCTCCGGCATGTTACGAAGCAGACTGGCTCATTGTGTGCGTTCGGTGTGGTGGGGAACATGGCCGTTCGTGGAGTGTCATTGCGGCAGCCGTACCCACGAGAAGCGCGAGGGTGGCATCAACAGGAGTCGCTGCGTCGCGCCATGAAGATGGCTCGCGTCGCGTATTGGGAATCCTTCAGCGCCGCGGCGACGGACTTCTGGATGTCGCCGGAGTTCGCGGCCTTCTTCGACGTTGAAACACCCGATGGCGCACAGCCGACCGCCGCGATGCGCGACCTTCAGTTCGCCGAGAGCCGCAAGGCTTTGCAAGCCCACTATGCGGCGTGCTGGTCCGAGGGGCGGCCGTTCGCGGTCGAGACCAAGTTCTTTACATCCGACGGCCATCAGATCGACTGCATCGTGCACGGTGAAGCCGAATGCGATGCGAGCGGTCGGGTGCGCAGGGTGTTCGGCATCGTTCGGGACATTACGGCGGAAGCGTCCGCTCTGCAGCTATTGGCGGAGAGCGAGCAGCGTCTGGCGGATTTCGTCGGCACCGCTTCGGACTGGTGCTGGGAATCCGACCGCGAGCATCGGCTGCTGCCCTATCCCAAAGACCTCGATGGCAACGCGGCCTTGCAGACGGTCGCTTCGGGCGGCAAGGCGCGATGGGAGCTGTCCTACGCGCCCGAAGAGCAAGACGCGATGGCGGCGCACCGAGCCGACATGGAAGCCCATCGGCCGTTCCGCGACTTCGTCTACACCTCGGTCGGCGACGACGGCTCCCGGATCAGTATCAGCACCAGCGGCAAGCCGATCTTTGCCGATGACGGCACGTTCTTAGGGTATCGCGGCACGTCGAGCGATATCACCCAGCTCCAAGTCGCACGTGCCTTGCTCGAGCAACGGACGCGCGCACTCGAAGACGCGCATCGGCTCGGCCGAATAGGGACCTGGCATCATCAGCTGGCAACCGGCCGAACTGTGTGGTCGCCCGAACTGTATCAACTGCTCGGCCATGCGCCGGATGCGTTCGATCCGACCTTCGACAATACAAAGCACTTCTTCCTGGACGATCACGCCGAACGTCTTCTGAAGATGCAGATCCGCGTCCTGCGCAGCAGCAACACGGAAGCCACGGACATCCGGATTCGGCGTAGCGACGGCACGCCGCGCGACCTCGCCATCATCTGCAAGGCCGAAGCCGTCAACGGCAAGATCGTCGGCCTCATCGGCACCGCGCAGGACGTCACCGATCGCAAGGAAGCCGAGCGCCGGCTCGAGCAGCTCGCTTACACCGATCCTCTGACCGGGCTCGCCAATCGCGCTTTGTTCAAGCGCCGGCTCGCCAGCCTGTTCGAGAGCGACTTCGCGGAAGAGGGCCAAACCGCGCTGTACCTGATCGACCTCGATCGCTTCAAGGATGTCAACGACTCGCTGGGGCATTCGACCGGCGACGCGCTGCTGATTCACGTGGCCAAAATCCTGAGGCAGGAGCTCGATCCGCAAGCCTTCATCGCCCGGATCGGTGGCGACGAATTTGCGGTGCTGACCAATAGCCCGAGCAGCGCTGCCGAATCGCCGATCGCAGTGGCTAATCGCCTGGTCGCCAAACTATCCGTTCCGGTCGAACTCGCCGAGGGCGAGGCCTGCATCGGCGCCACCATCGGCATCGCGATTCTGCCGGAGCACGGCGCGACCGCCGAGAAAGCGTCGCGCAACGCCGACCTGGCGCTCTACATGGCCAAGGAAGGCGGCCGCGGCCGCGCGCAGCTGTTCGAGCCCGCTTACGCCGAGGCGGTCGATCAGAAGCTCGATATCGGCCGGCGCCTGCGCCACGCGGTCGAGACCGGTGGCCTCGAGACGCACTACCAGCCGCAGATTGATCTCAAGACCGGCCGCGTCGTCGGCTTTGAGGCGCTGCTGCGCTGGAGCCATCCTGTCCGCGGACCGATCTCACCCTCGGAGTTCATTCCGATCGCCGAAAGCACCGGCCTCATCGTCGATCTCGGCCACTGGGTGCTGCGCGACGCCTGCCAGCAGATGCGCCGCTGGCTCGACGCGGGGCTGCCGCCGCGATCGATGTCGGTGAACGTCTCCCCGGCGCAGATCTGGAACGGCGATTTCGAGAAGGTCGTATCAGCGGTGTTGGCCGATACCGGCTTGCCTGCCGAGCTGCTCTGCCTGGAGCTGACCGAAAGCCTGTTCGTCGATCACACCAAGCAGAAAGTCAGCACCACGCTGGCGGCGCTGTCGAAGCTCGGCATCCAGCTTGCGCTCGACGATTTCGGATCCGGCTACTCGTCGCTCGGTTACCTGACGCGCCTGCCGTTCAACTGCCTCAAGATCGACCGCAGCTTCGTCGACGGCATCGCCACCGTGCCGGAGAAGCGCAAACTCCTCGGCGGTATCATCGCTCTGTCGCACGGCCTCGGCATGAGCGTGGTGGCCGAAGGCGCCGAATTGGCCGAAGAGATCGAGTGGCTGAAGGCGTTCGATTGCGATTTCGTGCAGGGGTATGTGTTTGCGAGGCCGGTTGGGGCGGAGCAGGCGGTGGTGGTGGCGGCGGGGATTGAGCGGGAAGCCGAGATGATGAGGGAGTGGCCTGGGTTGGAGGTGTGTTCGTACGAGATTTAGGCAGCCTGAACCCGCTCCTTATCGGCGGACCATCTAACCGCCACCTATCCTCAAGAGATTTGTGAGGGTTGAGACGCGAAGAAAGCCGCAGCTGTCTCTTTGTTGCGCTCCATCCGTTTGCGCTGCACCGTTTCTATTTTCGCTATCATTTCATTGAAGGAGGCTCTCGGAGTGTAATGCTCGGGTCTCTCCGGAGGTGGAATCTTATATTGCTGGCAGAGTGTATCGACTAATTCTAAGCCTTTAAGGCCGAGTCGCGAATAGTGTTCTTCCCTATACTCATAGTACTCGAAAAAGTCAGGAGGATACGAATCTTCTGCTGTAGCAGCTAGCCCTTCTTTAATGCCTTCAAGCTTGTTCGGTATCGAGAGTATCTCGTACATCAGTCTACGGGGAAGCGCTTTGTAGTCTCCCTCTGGGAGGGTAAGCGTTGGATCGGGCACAGTGCTTTCCTGGTACCCGTCACTATCAGGCTGAAGAGGGTCGTAGACTGCCTTGTAGCAAGCGGACACTAAGGTATCCAAGATGAGCACGAGTCGCATGGCGAGGTACTCGGCATCTTCTTGCTTCTTTTTGGCGGCAAAACGAGCCTCTTTTAGCCACGCAAGGAGGGTTGTCATCAGCTGCCCAGTCACAGCAATGACGCCTCCGAGCGCAACCTTGGCAGTATCCGAGGTCCAGAAGTCGGACAAATCGACCATCCAATATTATTCATCTTTGATGCAACACGCAGTTGTGCTTCTTAAGTAATAACACATTTTCCGTTTGCGGCTCCGGCTCAAGCGATCGCGCTAGAAAACGCGCTCAGATTCCGCAGGCGACACAATAATCCGTCAAACTCTGAAGGACGATGTGAAACAGATGAGAGAATTATTCGGGTAGCGCAATAAAAGCGATACGAACTGTAATCTCCAATTTGGGTTCTGAAGATCACCGCTGTTAGCTCTGGCGCTCCCTAGGGGAATCGAACCCCTGTTTCAGCCTTGAGAGGGCCGCGTCCTAACCGCTAGACGAAGGGAGCGTGAGGGGCAGAGCAATAGCGGCGAAACGGCTTCGCCGCAAGGTCGCGGCGTTGCCTTTTCCGGCGTCGTCATGCCCGGGCTGGATCCGCCTGCGCGGCCGAAGCCGCTTCGGCGCGGCGAAGGCCCGGGCATCCATCCTTCGAAACGACGGCTGCGGCGGTAGCCGTGGATAGCCGGGTCAAGCCCGGCCATGACGGGGTGGGGGAGCTCAGCGCCAAAAGACGCCAGCGTGTGCCTTCGGCGAAGAACCGGAATTGCCTACGGCTCGCTCGCAAACGTCAGCCTTCCCGTCGGCTTCAGCGTCTTGGCGTCGAAGCTGCGGATTTCGGTGGCGCCGGCGATGTCGAGGGTGATCAGGAGGTGGTCGCCGGCGGCGGCGGTTGAGACCACTTTTGCACCCTTTGGCAGGCGCAGGGTCTGCTCGGCGGCGACCTGGGTGCTTCCCTCGGCGCGGAAAAGCCGATAGCCGATGGCGATCAGCACGGCGGCGACCGCCAGCGTGGTGGTCAGGCCCGCGATCAGCATCATCCGCCGCACCCGCGCAAACAGCGCGGCCTGTTCGGGGGTCGGTTCGGGCGCGGCGGTGTCGGTCATGCAAGGCTCTTGAGGCTCTGAACGGCCCGCGCTCGGTGAAGCGGCGGGGGCGGAAGGCGAACACAGTGAACGAGACGGCAGAACTCAGGCAGGTGACGGTCGCGGGCGACGAAGGCTCGGTGCGGCTCGACCGCGTGCTGGCGGCGCGCTGCCCTGAATTGTCCCGGTCGCGGCTGAAGGCGCTGATCCTCGATGGCCGGGTGGCGATCGCGGGCGGCGCCGTCCGCGACCCCGCTTATCACACGACCTCCGG
This sequence comes from Rhodopseudomonas sp. B29, assembly GCF_000333455.1. GTDB lineage: Bacteria > Pseudomonadota > Alphaproteobacteria > Rhizobiales > Xanthobacteraceae > Rhodopseudomonas. Next base: position 2,498 of record NZ_BADD01000529.1, on the reverse strand, counting down.
CGAGACGATCACAATCGAGCTGCCGCCCCCGGTGGCGCCGGAGCCGCTGGGCGAGGAGATCGCGCTCGATATCGTCTACGAAGACGCCGACATCATCGTGCTCGACAAGCCACGCGGCCTGGTGGTTCACCCGGCGGCGGGCCACGAGACCGGCACGCTGGTCAACGCCCTGATCGCGCATTGCGGGGCGTCTTTGTCCGGGATCGGCGGGGTGCGGCGGCCCGGCATCGTCCACCGGCTCGACAAGGACACCACCGGGCTGATGGTGGTGGCAAAGAATGATCGGGCGCACCAATCCTTGAGCGCGCAGTTCGCCGACCACGGCCGCACCGGCGAGCTGCGCCGCGGCTATATGGCGTTCGTCTGGGGCGTGCCGAGCCGGGTCCGTGGCACCATCGAGGCGCCGATCGACCGCCATCCCTATGCCCGCGAGAAGATGGCGGTGCGCGAAGGCGGCCGCGAGGCCATCACCCATTGGGAGGTCCAGGAGACGTTCACCGGCCGCAGCGGCGGCGAGGTCGTTTCCCTGATCGCCTGCCAGCTCGAGACCGGGCGGACCCACCAGATCCGCGTCCATCTCGCCCATTTGGGCCACCCGCTGCTCGGCGACGACGTCTACGGGCCGCACTTCAAGACCAAGGTCAGCCAGCTGCGGCCCGCCGCCAAGGCGGCCCTGCAGGACCTCGGCCGGCAGGCGCTGCACGCCTATCTGCTGGTGCTGGAGCACCCCTCGACCGGCGAGGTAATGGAGTGGACGTCGCCGCTTCCGGGTGACATGCAAGCCCTGAAAGCCGCTTTGGAAGCGGCGGAATGACGCAGCCGGGTCAGAAAAAATAAATCCTTTCAAGCCGTTGTTGCCGCGTAACAGCGACGTGACGAGACCGTAACTCGTCTGATGCGACTAACCTCGTGTATATTGCAAGTGCGTCGGATGTCCCGACGCGGGAACATCGCAGCGCGGTCGGCTTTGAAACAGCGACCGTCTGCCTGGCCGCCCCAAGGGGGCCTGAACAAACATGGAGGGCGCTGATGGCCCGTGCAGCTACGCTTCCGGTTCTCAATGGAGAATCCGGCCTCGCGCGTTACCTTGCGGAAATTCGCAAGTTTCCGATGCTCGAACCCGAGCAGGAGTACATGTTCGCCAAGCGCTGGCGCGAACATGGCGACCGCGACGCCGCCCACCAACTCGTCACCAGCCACTTGCGGCTCGTCGCCAAGATCGCGATGGGCTACCGCGGTTATGGCCTGCCGATCTCCGAGGTCGTCTCGGAAGGTAACGTCGGCCTGATGCAGGCGGTGAAGCGGTTCGAGCCCGAGAAGGGCTTCCGCCTCGCCACCTACGCGATGTGGTGGATCAAGGCGTCGATTCAAGAGTACATCCTGCGTTCGTGGTCGCTCGTGAAGATGGGCACCACCGCGAACCAAAAGAAGCTGTTCTTCAACCTGCGCAAGGCGAAGAGCAAGATTTCGGCGCTGGACGAGGGTGATATGCACCCCGACCAGGTCAAGCTGATCGCCAGCCGCCTCGGCGTCGGCGAGCAGGACGTGATCGACATGAACCGCCGCCTCGGCGGCGACGCGTCGCTCAACGCTCCGATCCGCGACGACGGCGAGCCCGGCGAATGGCAGGACTGGCTGGTCGACCAGTCGCCGAGCCAGGAAGCCCTGATGGCCGAGCACGAAGAGCTCGACCAGCGCCGCGCAGCGCTGAATGGTGCGATCGGCGTGCTCAACCCGCGCGAACGGCGCATCTTCGAGGCGCGCCGCCTCGCCGACGAGCCGATGACGCTTGAAGACCTCGCTGCCGAGTTCGGCGTGTCGCGCGAGCGCGTGCGCCAGATCGAGGTGCGGGCGTTCGAGAAGGTGCAGAGCGCCGTCAAGGGCACCATCGCCCGCCAGGAGCAGGCGGCGCTGGAAGCCGCGCACTGATCAGCGGCCGGCGCAAGCCTGCTGAGAACTGCTGATAACAAGACGATACCCCGCCGCATCCCGGCGGGGTTTTTGTTTGTGGGGTCGTGGAGACTAACTGCTCAACAGGCGTCATCGCCCGCGAAAGCGGGCGACCCAGTATCGCAGGGCGATTGTGAGTTGATCAGAGCCGCTCTGGAATACTGGGCCGCCCGGACAAGCCGGGCGATGACGTCTATCGTGAGGAAGCGCTGTGCGCCGTTGAGAGGAAAGCGCTGCGCGCCGTCAGTGATCGGGTGTGCTAGCGCCCCAGGCTGGCTTCCGCGCCAGGACGCGGGCGCACCGGCAACAGCAGATAGTGCACGCCGTTTTGCTCCGCCTTCGGGAAGCGGCCGGCGCGGATATTGACCTGGATCGACGGTAGCAGCAGCAGCGGCGCCTTCAGCGTTGCGTCGCGCGCGGTCCGCATCGCCACGAAGGCGTCTTCGCTGACGCCGCCGCGCAGATGCACATTGCCGTCGCGCTGCGCCTGTACGGTGGTCTCCCAGGCGTAGCTGTCTCGGCCGGGCGCCTTGTAGTCGTGGCACATG
>NZ_BADD01000530.1 GCF_000333455.1 Rhodopseudomonas sp. B29 | reverse complement strand
AGATCGTCGCATCGTCGAGACCAACCTGCCGGATCGTAACTCGGCGTTCTCGGCGCCGGACGAGGCCTCGCAGGCCATCGCCGGTCACATTCTGGAATTCCTCGGCCACGAGGTGAAGAAGGGCCGGCTGCCGCCGAACCTGCTGCCGCTGCAATCCGGCGTCGGCAACGTCGCCAACGCGGTGATGGCCGGGCTCGAGGATGGGCCGTTCGAAAATCTCACCGCCTACACCGAGGTCCTGCAGGACGGCATGCTGCAGCTGCTGCGCAAGGGCAAGCTGACCCATGCGTCGGCAACCGCGCTGTCGCTGTCGCCAGAAGGTTACGACGAATTTCTCCGCAATCTCGATTTCTACCGCGAACGCATCGTGCTGCGGCCGCAGGAGATCTCCAATCATCCGGAGGTCATCCGCCGCCTCGGCGTCATCGCCATGAACGGGCTGATCGAGGCCGACATCTACGGCAACGTCAATTCGACCCACATCATGGGCACCAGCATCATGAACGGCATCGGCGGCTCGGGCGATTTCGCCCGCAACAGCTTCCTGTCGTTCTTCATGACGCCGTCGGCCGCCAAGGGCGGCAAGATCTCCTGCATCGTGCCGATGGCGTCGCATGTCGACCACACCGAGCACGACGTTCAGGTCATCGTCACCGAGCAGGGGCTCGCCGATTTGCGCGGCCTGTCGCCCAAGCAGCGCGCCAAGGTGATCATCGAGAATTGCGCGCACCCGACGTTCCGGCCGGCGCTGAAGGAATACTACAAGCGCGCGCTGGAATACTCGCCCGGCCTCCACACCCCGCACATCCTCGACGAGGCCCTGACCTTCCTACCGAACTGGATGGCCAACAAGGCCGCCCGCGAAGCGTGGCGCGAGGATAATGTCGTGCAGGCCGACGTGTGGCGGTGACCGGCGTTCGGCTGCCTTGCTACTTGTAACGACGTCATCCTGAGGCGCGAGCGAAGCGAGCCTCGAAGGATGTGCGACCAGCACCACGCCTGCGGCCCATCCTTCGAGGCCGCCGCTACGCGGCGGCGCCTCAGGATGACGCTTACTTCGTGGTGAAGGACTACGGCTTCACTCCGCCGCCTGCAGCCGAGCGGCTTTCTTCCGCGGCGCGATCCAGAATGCATCCGGGCGTTCGAACAGGAAGCGGGCACCGGTTTTCAGCGCCAGCCACCAGATCGCCAGTGCGCCGACAACGCCGGCGATGTTGACCAGGATGGCGATCACGCCGAGGTCAAGGAACGGCGTGAACTTCAGCAGCAGGACGCGGCTGGTCGCCATCGGCAGGAAGAACGCCAGATAGATCACGATCGAATGCTCGCCGCAAAACCGCAGGCCGTCGAGCCAGCGCTTTTCGGCCAGCATCGTGCCGATGGTGATGATCGCGCACGCACCCGAAAGACCGAGCGCGAGCGACACCAGCGGCAGATCGGCCCAGCCGAGATGCACCAGCCCGGCGTCGATTACCGCCCACAGCGCGAGGCCGCCGAGCGCCAGCGGAATATTGGCCCGTGCCGCATCCGACAGCGCGAAGACGCGGCGCGCGAACAGATAGCCGGTGTAGAAATAGAAAAAACGCGCGCAGAATTCGTCGGGCACCATCCAGCCGGCGTTGACGTGCAGCGTTTCCAGCAGTGCCGCGATGCCCCAGATCAGTAGTGGTGGTACGCCCCGCGTCAGCTTGGTGACGACGAAGAAGATCGGCAGCAGGTAGATGAACCACAGCGTGCCGAACGGATCGATAAACGACAGCGCATACAGCTTGGCGACGCCGCCCCAGCCGATCTCGGTCGCGAACGACGGCGCTTTGAACAGAAACTGGATGGTCATCCAGAGGACGTAGAAATACGCGAAGTGCACGACCTTGCGGTCGAGATAAGTCCGCCAGTCGCGATCGATCACCACGGCCAGAAACAGGCCGGAGATCAGGAAGAAATCCGGCATGCGGAACGGCCGCGCGAACTCGACCACATAGTGCATGAAACTGGTCTGGCCGGCGGCGGCTTCGACGCCGAGCACCGAGTGCATCATCACCACCATGACGATGCAGATGCCCTTGGCATAGTCGACCCAGTCGACGCGGCGGCCATGCATGCGGACGGGAGGTGTGCCGTCGAGGGTCATCATCGTTCCTGTGTGGACCGCGCCGGTCCTATCATCGGACGGATCGGTTGCCCGAGTGTTGCGTCGATCAAGCAATGTGCCGGATTACCTCAAGTTCGCGCCGTCCGGCGTTTTGCTGCTCGGTATGGTTTCTGTTAACCATCCGCGCCCTGTTATCGAGCCGCCCGTGACCCGTTCCTTCGACACACAGCTTCCGATCGACGACGCTCTCGGCCCGCTCACCGGCGCATTGGAAGCGAGCACCACGGCTGTGCTGGTGGCGCCGCCGGGTGCCGGCAAGACCACGCGGGTGCCGCTGGCGCTGCTCGATGCGCCGTGGCTCCAAGGCCGCAAGATCATCGTGCTGGAGCCGCGCCGCATCGCGGCGCGTGCCTCGGCCGAGCGCATGGCCAAGACGCTGGGTGAGCGGGCGGGCGAAACTGTCGGCTACCGGGTCCGGTTCGGCTCCAAAGTATCGCGCGCCACCCGGATCGAGGTCGTGACCGAAGGCATCTTCACCCGGCAGATCCTCGACGATCCGGAGCTGGCCGGCGTCGGCGCCGTGCTGTTCGACGAGTTTCACGAGCGCTCGCTCGATGCCGATCTCGGCCTCGCACTGGCGCGCGACGCCCAGCAGGGGCTGCGCGAAGATCTGCGCATCCTGGTGATGTCGGCGACGATCGACGGCGCCCGCGTCGCGCGATTGCTCGGCGATGCGCCGGTGGTCGAAAGCCTCGGCCGCGCCTTTCCGGTCGAGACCCGCTATCTCGGCCGCCGCAGCGATGCGCCGCTGGAGCGGCAGATGGCCGAGGCGATCGCGTCGGCGCTACGCAGCGATGCCGGCTCGGTGCTGGCGTTTCTGCCCGGCGCCGCCGAAATCCGCCGCACCGAGATCATGCTGCGCGAACGCGTGCAGGACCCGGCGATCGAGATCGTGCCGCTGTTCGGCGCGCTCGACGCCGCCGTCCAGGACCGCGCCATCCAGCCGGCGCCGAAGGGCCAGCGCAAGGTCGTGCTGGCGACCTCGATTGCCGAGACCTCCCTGACCATCGAGGGCGTGCGCATCGTGGTCGATTGCGGCCTCGCCCGCGTGCCGCGCTACGAGCCGGATCTGGGCCTGACGCGGCTGGAGACCGTGCGGGCCTCGCGCGCCGCAGTTGACCAGCGCCGCGGCCGCGCCGGCCGCATCGAGCCCGGCGTCTGCTATCGGCTGTGGGACGAGCCGCAGACTGCGTCGTTGCCGGCCTATACGCAACCGGAAATCCTCTCCGCCGACCTGTCGTCGCTGCTGCTCGATCTCGCCCAATGGGGCGTGAGCGATCCGGCGTCGCTGGCCTTCCTCGATTCGCCGCCGCAGCCGGCGCTGAAGGAAGCCCGCGAATTGCTGCGCGAACTCGGCGCGCTCGATGCCGACGGACGCATCACCGACGAAGGCCGCGCGCTCCGCGCCATGGCGCTGCCGCCGCGGCTGGCACGGATGATCGTCGATGCGGCGCGCTCCGATCACGCCGACGAAGCGGCCGAGATCGCCGCGATCCTGACCGAGCGCGGGCTGGGCGGCGACAGCGCTGATCTCGATCATCGCCGCGACAATTTCCGCCGCGATCGTACGCAACGCGCGACAAGTGCGCGGCAGATGGCACAGCGCTGGGCCGAGCAGGCTTCTTCATCGCGAGGCACCGCGGTTGCTTCCGCCCCAAAAGGTGGAGGGGTGCTTAGCTCCGGCGTCCTGCTTGCCTTCGCGTTTCCCGATCGCATCGCCAAGAACCGCGGCAATGGATCATTCGTGCTGGCGAATGGCCGCGGCGCCAATGTCGAGCAGACGTCGTCGCTCGCGCGCGTGTCCTATCTGGCCGTCGGCGAACTCACCGGCACCGCTGCGGCCGGCCGCATCCTGCTGGCGGCGCCGCTCACGCTGGCGGAGATCGAACAGCATTTCGGCGATCAGATCACCGATGCGGACGAGGTGAGTTTCGACCGCTCGGCGATGGCGCTGCGGGCACGGCGGCGTCGCGCGCTGCATGCCATCACGTTGTCCGAAGCGCCGCTGGCGCTGACGCCGTCGGAGAAGACTGCGCGCGTGCTTGCCGACGGCTTGATTGCGGCCGGACTCGATCGGCTGCCGTGGTCGAAGCAGCTCCAGCAATGGCGCGGTCGGGTGATGTTCTTGCGTAAGGCTGAAGGCGAGGCGCCGCAGAATTCCTGGCCCGATCTGTCCGACGCCGCGCTCGCCGAGCAGCGCGAGCAGTGGCTGGTGCCGGCACTGTTCGACAAGACGGGCCTCAAGGATGTCTCGGCTGGCGATCTGTCCGACGCACTGATGAATCTGTTGCCGTGGGAGCTGCGGATGAGGCTCGACCGCGAAGCGCCGACGCATTTCGAAGCGCCGACGGGGTCCAGGCTGCCGATCGATTACGAAGCCGAGCAAGGCCCGACCATCGCGGTCCGGTTGCAGGAACTGTTCGGCCTCACCGTCCATCCGTCGGTCGCCGGCGGCGCCGTGGCGCTGGTGCTGGAGCTGCTGTCGCCGGCTCAGCGACCCGTGCAAGTGACGCGCGACCTGCCGGGATTCTGGCGCGGCTCTTACGCCGGCGTGCGGGCCGATCTGCGCGGCCGCTATCCGCGTCACCCCTGGCCCGAGGATCCGGCCGCCGCCGACCCGACCCGTCGTGCCAAACCGCGCGGCACGTGAGGCCGCGTTAATCCTTCGCTCACCGTTTTGGCCAAAATTGCCGGCTCGGTCGGACGCGCTGATCGCGTCCAAAGCCGGCGCGTGATTCAATCACGCAGCAGCCGATGTTGTGAGTTGTGTCATGCGTAGCCTCATGATTTTTGCCGGTGTGATGATCGTGCTCGGCACGACGATGGCCCAGGTCGCCGACCGCTGGATGCACGCGCCGCTGCCGGTGGCGCACGCCGCCACCATCGAGGGCACCACCGGCATGTCCAATGCCACCATCCGCAGCGTCAGCATTCCGCGCGATGCGCGTGGGCATTTCCAGACCGACGGCCGCATCGATGGCCAGCGCATCGGCTTCATGGTCGATACCGGCGCCTCCGTGGTCGCGCTCAACGAAAGCACCGCGGCGCGGTTCGGCGTCCGGCCGCAGCGCGCCGACTACACCTCCACGGTGACCACCGCCAACGGAACCGTGAAGGCGGCGAGGACGCGGATCGCAATGCTCGACGTCGGCGGACTGATCGTGCGCGACGTCGACGCGATGGTGCTGCCCGACACTGCGCTGTCGGAAAATCTGCTCGGCCTGTCGTATCTGTCGAAGCTGAAACGCTTCGAATACAGCAACGGCCAGATGGTCCTCGAGCAGTAACTCGCGGCGTCTGAACAGACGTTCAGCAAACTTCGTCGAAGTTCCTCGGAACATGAATCACTCCGGCGTGTTCTCACTCCGCTTTTGATAGGAGAGATCATCATGAAGCTTCGTTTTGCTCTGGCCGCGATCGCGGTTGCCGCTGTTTCGCTGCCGACGCTCGCCTCGGCTGAAACCACTGTGATCAAGAAGGTGTATCGCGACGGCCCGCGCGCCGAAATGCGGATGCATCGCGGCTGGGAGCGTCATCATCGCCATGCCGACCGCGTGGTGATCATCAAGAAGCGCCATCACCACTGGCACTAACAAGTCTGCACGGTAGATCGATGGGCGGTTCGGCAACGAGCCGCCCATTCTCTTCTCTATGAGCGACTATTCTGGACGTCGCGTTCTGGTCAACATATCCTTTGCGGCCAATAGGCCGCCGCCTGCAATCAGTAGCGCGGCGAGTACCAGCGTCGCCGTCGGCGCCGCATAACCGGCGACGACGAGGAAGCCAGTCGACAGCAGCGGCGTCGCGTAAGAGGCGGCACCGAGCACGCGAATGTCGCCGCGCTTCATGCCGATGTCCCATGCATAGAACGCCGCACCCACCGGGCCGATGCCGAGTGCGATGATCGCCAGCCATTGCACTGCGCCCTGCGGCGCGACCGTGGTTTCGATCGCCAGATGAACGGCCGCCGCGAGCAACGCGGTGACGAAGCAAAACCCGGCAACCGCATCGGTAGGGACCGCTTTCAATCGACGCGACATCACCGAATAGCTGGCCCAGACGAAGGCTGCGATGAAGGCAGCGAGCAGCCCTGGCAGATGTTCGCGGTGAAGCGCGGCGCCGTTGCCGGCAAGTAGCACGACTGTGCCGATGAGGCCGAGCAGCGCACCGACGACATGATGCAGCCGCAGCTTCTCTCCCGGCAGCAGCGACGAGAACAGCACGATCAGCAACGGCCAAAGATAATTCAGCAGCCCGGCCTCGGCCGGCGGTGCCAGCCGCAGCGCCACGAAATACAGTGCGTGATAGCCGAACAGCCCGCCGACGCCGACCGCCCACACCAGCGGCGGTTGACGAAGTGCCGCGATCGCACCCGGCCGCGCAATCCAGCCGACGGCCGCGGCCAGCGCACCGATCGCGAATGTCGTGGCGGCGAGCTGAAACGGCGGGATGCTGCCGGTGGCGACGGTCATCACCGCCAGCAGCGACCACATCAGGATCGCCGACAGCCCGATCAGCGTGGCGGTGCGCGGCGTCATGACGCCGCCGCCGCGAGGCCGCGGCTCAGGCCATGTACTGGCCGCCGTTGATGGTCAACGTCGAGCCGGTGATGTAACCGGCATCGTCGCCGGCGAGGAACAGCACCGCGCGCGCGATCTCCGCGGCTTCGCCGAGGCGATTGCAGGGAATCAGCGGCAGGATGGCCTTCTCCAGCACGTCCTTCGGCACGGCCTGCACCATCTCGGTGTTGATGTAGCCCGGGCAGATGACGTTCACCGTGATGCCGCCGCGAGCGTTCTCCAGCGCCAATGCTTTGGTGAAGCCTATGTCGCCGGCCTTCGCGGCCGAGTAATTGACCTGACCGAACTGGCCCTTTTGGCCGTTGATCGACGAGATGTTGACGACGCGGCCGAATTTGCGCGTGCGCATGCCCTCGATGACCTGGCGGGTCATGTTGAACAGCGATCCCAAATTGGTGTTGATCACCGCGGTCCATTGCTCGAGCGTCATCTTGTGGAAGGCGCCGTCGCGGGTGATGCCGGCGTTGTTGATCAGAATATCGACGGGTCCGAGATCGGCTTCGACCTGCTTGACGCCGGCCGCGCAGGCCTCGAACGAACTCACGTCCCATTTGTATACTGGAATACCAGTCTCTGCCTTAAATTTTTCAGCAGCAGCGTCGTTGCCGGCGTAGTTCGCCGCAACGCTGTAGCCCGCGTCTTTCAACGCTTTGCTGATCGCCGCTCCGATCCCTCGCGTTCCCCCGGTTACCAACGCCACGCGCGCCATTCCAAAATCCTCCCGAACTCTTCTTCTCTAGATTCGAATTGTGTCGCTTCAAATAATGTCCGGCATGAGATCAACATCAAGCAAAAACGCCCGGCAATGTGCCGGGCGTTTGAACATTCGATTCTGCAGCGCAAACTAACTGCGCGGCTTTGCGCCGCGCCGTTGCATCAATCGCGGGCAACACACAGTGCGATGCCCATGCCGCCGCCGATGCACAGCGTCGCGAGGCCCTTCTTGGCATCGCGCTTCTGCATCTCGTGCAGCAGCGTCACCAGCACGCGCGCGCCCGATGCGCCGATCGGATGACCGATCGCAATGGCGCCGCCATTGACGTTCACTTTCGCCGGATCCCAACCGAGGTCCTTGTTGACCGCGCAGGCCTGCGCGGCGAAAGCCTCGTTGGCCTCGATCAAATCGAGATCGCCGATCGACCAGCCGGCCTTCTTCAGCGCCGCGCGCGACGCCGGGATTGGGCCGGTGCCCATGATCTTCGGATCGACGCCGGCGTGCGCCCAGGAGACGATGCGCGCCAGCGGCGTCTTGCCTTCCTTTTCGGCCTGGCTCGCCTTCATCAGCACTACCGCGGCGGCGCCGTCATTGATGCCCGAGGCGTTGGCGGCGGTAACGGTGCCGTCCTTTTCGAACGCCGGCTTGAGCTTGGCCATCGCCTCGATCGTGGCGCCGTGACGCGGATACTCGTCGGTGTCGACGACAATGTCGCCCTTGCGCGACTTGATCGTCACCGGGACGATCTCGTCCTTGAACCTGCCGGCCTTCTGCGCAGCCTCGGCCTTCTGTTGCGAAGCCACGGCGAATTCGTCCTGCTGATCGCGCGTGATCTGGTACTGCTTGGCGACGTTCTCGGCGGTGTTGCCCATGTGGTAACCGTTGAAGGCGTCCCACAGCCCGTCCTTGATCATGGTGTCGACGAATTCGAGCGACCCCATCTTGACGCCGCCGCGCAGATATTGCGCATGCGGAGCCATGCTCATCGATTCCTGGCCGCCGGCCACCACGATATCGGAGTCGCCGTTCATCAGCGCCTGATAGCCGAGCGCGACCGAGCGCAGCCCCGAGCCGCACAGCTGATTGACGCCCCAGGCCGGGCTTTCGACCGGAATGCCGGCATGGATCGAGGCTTGGCGCGCCGGGTTCTGGCCCTGGGCCGCAGTGAGGATCTGGCCCATGATCACTTCGGAAACGCGGGCGGGGTCGATACCGCCGCGCTCGAGCGCGGCCTTGATGGCGACCGCGCCGAGATCGTGCGCCGGCATGGTGGCAAAGGCGCCGTTGAAGCTTCCGACAGCGGTGCGGGCAGCGCTGACGATGACGACATCGTCCGACATGGACATCTCCTGGGCTCGAGGGTTGGTTTTCTTGGACGGCAGTGGATGGCCGGTTGCGGGCGGGAAATCATGGACCGGGCCGGCTGCTCTTTCAGTCACCTTATCCTGTGAAGGCGATGGCGGCGTGTCAATCCGGCTCCAGCCGTCAAAGCACCGCTCCTGCCCATAAAGTCATTCGCGCGACCGCGATCAAGGCATTCGGACTGCCGCGCGATTAACCTTGGCGCACAAAACGGTAGCCGAAGCGCATTGGAAGTGCTTACTTTATCGTGTCTAGCCCGCTGCGGGAGGCGGCGGGTTCCTTCTCCTCCGTGGGTGTGGGTGATATGGCGAAATCTGACCAACCGACCACGATTAAAAAATACGCGAACCGGCGACTCTACAACACCGGCACCAGTACTTACGTGACGCTCGAAGACTTGGCCTCGATGGTCAAGGACGGCGAGGACTTCCTGGTTTACGACGCCAAGACCGGCGACGACATCACCCGCTCGGTGCTGGCCCAGATCATCTTCGAACAGGAGAACAAGGCCGGCCAGAATCTGCTGCCGACCACCTTTCTGCGCCAGCTGATCCGTTTCTACGGTGACAGCATGCAGATGGTCGTGCCGAAATATCTCGAGCAGTCGATCGACTCGCTCACCCGCGAGCAGGAGAAATTCCGCAAGCAGATGACATCGACCTTGAGCATGACGCCGTTTGCGCCGCTCGAGGAGACGGTCCGCCGCAACATGGAATTGTTTCAGCAGACCTTCAACATGTTCGTGCCGCGCAAGCCGAGCCCCTCGACCGATGCGCCCGAACCGCCGGCCGAACCCGACAATATCGACGACCTGCGCCGTCAGATGAAGGACATGCAGGAGCGGCTGGAGCGACTGTCGACGGAGCCGAAGAAGGACGAGTAACGACGAGCGCCGGCTTCCAACATCGCGAGATCTTCAAACGGCCGGGCTCGTCCCGGCCGTTTTCGTCAGCGGCCCGCCTGCACCACGGCGGCGTCCGGCTCCGCGAGTTCACTCCGTGGCCACGGCCTTTGTTGCGAGGCGAGCCCCGTCAGCCTGCCCTGGATGTAGTCACAGCCCCAGCCGGCCAGCAGCGTGGCTGATTCCTCATCCTGCACCCACTCGGCGACCGTTTTGATCCCGAGACGCCGCGCCAAATCGATCAACGTCTGGACGAAGGCGCGGTCGTCGGCCGAGCGGGCGACGTTCTGGACGAAGGCGCCGTCGATTTTTACGATATCCACGCCGAGATTGCGCAGGTTGCGGAAAGACGTGTAGCCGGCGCCGAAATCGTCGATCGCGATTCTGGCGCCAAAGTTTTTCAGCCGGGTGGCGAAGCCGCGGACTTCGTCGATATCCTGGATCGCCACCGTCTCGGTGATCTCGACGATCAGCCGCTGCGCGACGCCAGGATGCGCCAGCATCAGCGATTCGATGCCCGTCCACCAATCGGCATCCATGGTGGTATCGGGCGAGATGTTGAGGCTCAGCGTGATGTCGGGCGCGGCGGCGAGCTCTGCTACCACCAGCTCCAGCACGCGATGATCGACCAGCCGGATCAGACCGAGCCGCTCCGCGACCGGGACGATGTCGGGTGCGAGCAGCACCTGTCCGTCTTCCTGGCGCATCCGCACCAGGCATTCGTGAAACGCCGTCGCGCGACTCTGGGCGTCCACCACCGGCTCGTAGGCCAGCACGATGCGACGCTCGTTGAGCGCGGTGACGATCTCGTCGGTGACGCGGATGTTGACGCGGCGCTGAGCGTCGCGCTCGACATTCGGCTTCCACATCGAGAACGTGCCGCACCGTCGGTGCTTGGCCGAAGCCAGTGCCTCCTGCGCACGGTTGATTGCGTCGTCCGCCGAGCGGGCGTGGCGCGGCGCCGCGACGGCGCCGATCGACGCGGTGACCGACACCGGCCCCGATTTCGTCGGCACGATTTCGTCGCGGATCGTAGCAAGGAAGCGTTCGGCCGCCACATGGGCGTCCTCGACGGTGCAGTTCTTCAGCACCAGGCCGAACTTGTTGCCCGAGAACCGGCCGAGCTGGTCGCCGCCGCGAAGCCGCATGCGAATCCGGCTGGCGATGGCCGAGATCACCTGATCGGCGACGTCGAAGCCGAACGAGTCGTTCACGCGGGAGAGGTGATCGATGCCGACCAGCATGAACACCGCGCTGTTGCGAAAGCGCGATGCCTCTTCGATCGCCTCGGCCAAGGCCGCGATCAGATGCGTGCGGTTGAGCTCGCCGGTCAGCGGATCGTGGCGCGACAGCCGGACGAGTTGCTCGTCGCGGGCGTGACGCTCGTTGTCGATGCGGACGATGCCCTCGACGCGGGCCGGCCGGCCATCCGGGCCGGCGAACCAGATTCCGGTTTCCTCGATCCAGCTCATCTGCGCCGAGGTCGAAGCCCGCACCCCGTATTCGATCCGGTACGGGACGCAGTTCGGGCCGGCCGCCGCAGCGGTGTTCAGCAGGGCATCGTTGCGCAGGCTTCGCGACGGTTCGAGCAGCATCGAATAGGCGGCGCCAGTCGCCAGACGATCGGCCGGGATGTCCTGGAACAGTTCCGTCACCGGCCCGGCCCAGTCCATCGCATCGCTGGAGAGGTCCCAGACGAATGCTGTCTGGCCCAGCCGCGACAGGATCGCAGACGGATCGGGGCGCTGTGTCGCAGCGGTCGCCGGCGCCGATCCGGCGAGCGGCAATGCTGTCTCGTTTTGGGGCGCGGTCAGGTGATTCTCCTGTCCGACTCTAGGTCGCCGGTGGCCGCGAACGCTACGGAAAGAACATAAACAATTTGGAAACCAAACCTAGCTGGCCCTAGGAACGGTACGAGGGTCTTCGGCATAGACTTTGCGATGGTCACTACAGGATGCATTCGGCGCCTCAAAGTGAAGCAGGTCGAAGACGATGACAGACCTCTGGATCGACGACGGCAATCATAATCCGGAGCAAGAGCACGCCGATCCGGCGCTGCCACCGCCATGCCTCGAAGCCGAGGTCGAAAGCGAGACCGCCGAGGCCGAGCCGTTGCGTACCCGCTACACCGACCGTCCGATCAGACCGTCGTCGAATTTCGTCGCCCAACTGATGGCCATCGACGGCGGCTACCCGCAGACCCGAGATCACGATCGTGCCGAGCCGGATCTCGCCAGCGCCGCCTATCGAAGCACGGCCTATCGTCCGGTCCGCGGTTTTGCGGCCCGTCCGCTGCGGTCTTCTTGAAGAATTAGCGCGAAGCGCCGGCCGAAGCGTCCTGCCCGGGCTGCAATCCCGGCGACTGGATGCGCGGCGAAACTTCGATCGCCGGCGCCACCGGCTGCGGCCGGTCGAGCAACACGGCCTCGGCGATCGAAGCCGCTGACGCCGAGGGCGACACTGGTGTTTCGGCAGCCGTCGTGGTGGCCGGCACCGGTTCGGCCGCGGCCACCGGCGCCTCGGCGACGGCGGCAGGCTTCGGATCGGGCTGCGGTGGGGCGTCCTTGCTTCTGCTGCGTCGCAGCGGCGCGCGCTGCTGACGATTGCGCAGCGCGATTCCGGCCAGAAAATCGACCAGCGCCAGGATGGAGAGCAGGAACATGGTGGCGTTGCCGAACTGCGGCAGCATCACGAACTCGGCAACCGTGCCGGCGAACACCAGCAACGACAACAATTGGTCAGTGACGTATTTGCCGCCGGGGCGGCCGGCCTTGATGACTTCGAGCAGCAGCAGCAGCGCCGCAAGCGCCACCACCGCATCGCCGAGTGCGATGGACCAAAGTCTGCCCGACGGCAGCGCCAGGCTGGTCAACGCGACATCGAAGCCGAGGCCCGGCATCAGGAAGACGATGATGTTGCAGATCGCCAGCGGGATCAGCAGCAGCGGGAACCCCACAATCGACATCGGCGAAGCCTGTTGTTTAGAAAAACCAAGCAACAGCCGTCCGTCCGGACGACCGGCGGCAGCTCTCTAACGCAACAGTTGGCACGAATTCGGGCGAGTCGCGCAATGCGACAAAGGCGATGCGAAACGCCGAGTCGGCTGCCATCGCCTCGTCAAATCGGCGCGGACTGGCCGCGCCGATGAGTCCTAAGCGAGTGGCTTAGGCGTCCTTCTTCTTCAGAACCTGGCGGCCCTTGTACATCCCGGTCTTGAGGTCGAGATGATGCGGGCGGCGCAGTTCGCCGGAGTCCTTGTCCTCGGCGTAGGTCGGCTTCTTCAGGGCGTCGGCGGAGCGGCGCATGCCACGGCGCGACGGCGAAGTTTTTCTTCTCGGAACGGCCATATCGGATATCCTCGGCGGGAAGTCGAACGTCCAATCTGCACGCACGCAGCAGGACGGCCCGTCGCTCGCGCGCAGGCAAAATGCGTAAGGCCGGGCTTATAAAGGAAGCGCCGCGGTATTGCTAGGGCGGCAGGACCGAAAAATCGCTCACCGATGAGTCTCAGCCGCCCCGGCCCTCCCGCCAGCATTGCTGCAGTTCGGCTGAACGGGCCCGCGCCACATAGGTGGCGGCCAGCCGCCGAACCCCTGGCCCCGGCTTGCGGGCGCTACGGATCTTGGGATAGGCAGAAT
>NZ_BADD01000531.1 GCF_000333455.1 Rhodopseudomonas sp. B29 | reverse complement strand
CGCTACGAAGCGATGATTTCGTCGCCCGAAGAACGCGCCTTGTATCAGGAGGTCGGCAAGGAGTGGGACGCCTACGCGGCGGCCACTAAGAAAGCGATGGAATTGTCCTACAGCGACGTCGGCAAGACCTCGAACGAAGTCGGCGACTATCTGACCAAGGTGCTGGGTCCGATTGGTGGTCGCGTCGACGCGGCGCTGCAGAAGGACATCGACTACAACACCAAGGGCGCCGATCAGTCGACGGCTGAAGCAGCGTCCACCTTCGATTCCGCTCTTTTGCTGGTCATCGCCATTCTGGTCGTTGCGGTGGTGGTCGGTGCGGTCGCCAGCTTCCTGGTGATCCGTGACATCAGCACTGCGATCGCCTCGATCATCGCGCCGATGCAGGCGCTCGGAAACGGCGATCTCGACGCCGAGGTACCGCATCGCGGCGCGAAGACCGAGATCGGCGCGATGGCGACTGCACTGCAGATCTTCAAGGAAGCGCTGATTGCCAAGCGTGCCGCCGATGCCGCCGCAGCGCGCGAGGCCGAAGAGAAGATCGCGCGCGGCCAGCGTGTCGATGCCGCGACGCGCCAGTTCGAGACCGCGATCGGTGAGATCGTCGAAACCGTGTCGTCGGCCTCCACCGAGCTCGAAGCTTCGGCCGGCACGCTCACCTCGACGGCGAGCCGTACCCAGGAGCTGACCACGGCCGTCGCCGCGGCTTCGGAAGAAGCCTCGACCAACGTACAGTCGGTGGCCTCGGCGACCGAAGAAATGTCGTCGTCCATCACCGAGATCAGCCGGCAGGTGCAGGAATCCGCACGGATCGCCTCCGAGGCCGTCGACCAGGCGCGAAGGACCAATGACAGCGTCGGCGAACTGTCGCAGGCAGCCGCACGCATCGGCGACGTGGTCGAACTGATCAATACCATCGCAGGCCAGACCAATCTGCTGGCGCTCAACGCGACGATCGAGGCGGCACGCGCAGGCGAAGCCGGGCGCGGCTTCGCGGTCGTGGCGGCCGAAGTGAAAGCGCTGGCAGAGCAGACCGCAAAGGCTACAGGAGAAATCGGTCAGCACATTTCGGGCATTCAGAGTGCGACGACTCTGTCCGTGGATGCTATCCGCGAGATCGGCCACACCATCGGCCGCATGTCGGAGATCGCTTCGACCATCGCGTCGGCGGTCGAGGAACAGGGCGCAGCCACTCAGGAGATTTCGCGCAACGTCCAGCAGGCCGCCGGCGGCACTCAGCAGGTGTCGGCCAACATCGCCGATGTCGAGCGCGGCGCCAGCGAGACCGGATCGGCCTCTGCACAGGTCCTGTCGGCAGCTTCCTCACTTGCGCAGGATAGCGATCGGCTGAAAAACGAAGTGGCGAAGTTCCTGCAGACCGTGCGCGCCGCATAGAAGACGCTCACCCACACAGCTTGCCAAGCGGCGTTTGCCGCTTGCATCCGGTCCTATCCCTGACACTGTGGGCGCACGCCGAAGAGGCGTGCCGAGTGACGGGGCAGGACCGTGAGAGCTCGATGAGCGATGAGGCTGTGATCGACGGCATCGTGGCGCTACTGCCGCCGCTGCTGCACTCGCTCGAAGCGCTGGCCTATGTGTCGCGCTATCTACACCCGCCTGAATTCGGAGAGCTGATGCAGCTCGTCGGCCATCCGGACGAGGCGCTGCGCCCGCAGGTCGATCAGTTGACGCGTTGGTCGGACACGGCGGTGCATCTGCGCGATCCGCTGCGCGTCGCATCCGAGCACGCGCTCGCGGCGTTCGATGGTTTGCGCACCGTCGAGAGCGGCCGCGGCGAATTGCTCCAACTGTTCGGTGCGCTGCGTCATCTGCCGCAAGCGCTGGAGGCGTTGTATCCGCTGACAGCGGTGCTGCCGCCGATCGCGACCTTCTTCCTCGATCCGGATCTGCGCAGCGACGCCGTTCTAGAGGCGCGATTGGCCCGGCCCAAGCATCCCGACAGTGGTGTGTTTCATCACGCCAACGAACTCGGCGAGCGCGGCGGCTTTTCGCTGTACGTGCCGGAAGACTACACGCCGGAACGGAATTGGCCGTTGGTGATGGCACTCCATGGCGGCGCTGGCCATGGCCGCTTGTTTCTATGGAGCTGGTTGCGCGATGCGCGCAGTCGCGGCGCCATCGTGGTGGCGCCGACCGCGCTGGGGCGGACCTGGGCGTTGATGGGCGACGACGTCGACACGCCCAATCTATCGCGCATTCTGGCTCAGATCGCCGGCGCCTGGCACATCGATGCGTCGCGGCTGCTGCTCACCGGCTTCAGCGACGGCGGCACCTTCTGTTACTTGTCGGGTCTCGATAGCGAGTTGCCGTTCACCCATCTGGCGCCGGTGTCGGCCAGCTTCCATCCTCTGATCGCCGGCATGGCGGACGCGTCACGGATGCGGGCGCTGCCGATTCAGGTCGTGCACGGCGTTCACGACTGGATGTTTCCCGTCGAGCTTGCCCGGCAGGCGCGCGACGGGCTGTTCGCCGCCGGCGCCGACGTGAGCTATCGCGAGATCGCCGATCTCAGTCATTCCTATCCGCGCGAGATCAACGCCGAGCTGCTGAGTTGGATGGGCGTTTGAAAATGAGTCGGCCTCGCCTCACACGCGAGGTCATCGCCCGGCTCGACCGGGCGACCCAGTATTCCAGAGAGTTGATGGCGACAATCAGCAGCGCTCTGGAATACTGGCCCCTCCGCCTTCGCGGAGGGTGACGGCTGAGGATGGAGAAGCGCAGCGGCGCTTAGCAGAGCGTCCCTGCATGCTTCCCTCGGTCCGAAGCGGCTCACTCATCTCACCAGCAGCGCCACCAGCACCGGCACGACCAGCGCAGTGACCAATGCGTTCAAGCTCATGGCAATGCCGGCGAATACACCGGCGATGGCGTCGACTTGAAATGCCCGTGCAGTGCCGATGCCGTGCGAGGCCAGTCCGACCGCGAAGCCGCGGGCGCGATAATCGCGGATCTTGAGAGCATTCATCAGCGGTGTGACCACGATGGCTCCCATGATGCCGGTGATGATCACGCACACGGCGGTCAGGGACGGATCGCCGTGCAGCGACTCGGTGATGCCCATGGCGACGCCGGCGGTGACGGATTTCGGCGCCAGCGACAGCACGACGTTGTGCGGCAGGCCTGCAAGCTGCGCCAGCATCACCACCGAGACGATTGCCGTGATACAGCCGACGATCAGTGCGAAAGCCATCGGCAGGATGGCGGCGACGACCAGCTTGCGGTTTTCATACAGCGGCACTGCCAGCGCCACGGTCGCGGGACCGAGCAGGAAGTGCACGAACTGCGCGCCGCTGAAATACGTGTTGTAGGAGGTGCCGGTGACTGAGAGAAATACACCGATCAGCCACATCGCGTGCAGTACCGGATTGGCCAGGGGGTTGCGCCCGGTCGCCTGAGAGATCGTGTCGGTCACCGCATAGACCAGGAGCGTCACCGTCAGCCATAGCAGCGGCGTCTGCGACAGGTAGACCCATAGCGAGAACGGTCCCTGGTTCATCGCGACACCCACAGCGACAATAGCCGCGCCGCGGCCAGGAAGCTGAGCACCGTCACCAGCAGGGTGATCAGCACCGAGCCGGCCAGCACCAGGGCGATCGCGATGCCGTGGGCTGCGATCATATCGAGCTGCTGCACCACGCCGACGCCCGCCGGCACGAACATCAGCGACAGATGTGCCAGCAGGCCCTTCGAAGCATTTTCGACGCCGCCGTCACCGAGCGGTCCACGCGCGAATGCGCCGACGCCGTCGCGCAGCAGCAACAGCCCGAGCAGCAGCATCAGGCCGATCACCGGTCCGGGGAGTGGCAGGCCGAGGCCGCGCACCAGTCCCTCGCCGAAAAGTTGGCACAGCAGGATCACGCCCAGGCTGGCGATCATGCGTCACTCCTTCTTGGATACGACAACGCGGCCCGAATCGGGCGTTTCGGACCGCGTTGTCAATCGCCTGGAGCGCGCATCGATGCTGCGGAATTGCCGGCGGCTGTCAGCCTTTCAGCCGCTTGTTGCACTCGCTCCAATAGCCGCCGCCCTTTTCGATCCACTTCATGCCGCCCGTGGTGTTGGCGGCCTTGTTGGCCTTCCACTGCTCGGCACAGGTGTGCAGCCGGGCGCGGGCGGCCGGCTCCTTGGCGAATTTCGCATCGACCGCGGTCGGATAGGTCGCCGGTCCCGAGGGAGCTGCGGCCTCGGTCGGCTTTGGCTTGGCCTCCTTCTTGGCCTCGGGCTTCGCCTCCGGTTTGGCCTCGGGCTTGGCTTCGGCAGACTTGTCGGCAGCTGCAGGCGCTGCGGCAGCCTCGCTTCCGCACTGGGCCTTGCGGAAATCATTCCAGCCCTGACCGTTGAGTGTGCCGGCGGTCTTGGCAGCCTGATACTTAGCGCTGCATTCCTGCGCGGTCAGCGCCTGAGCCTGCGGAATGGCCGCGACGCTCGTCAGCGCGGCCGCCGCAAGAATAATTGCGATCCTCGATGAGGTCATTGGTGTTCTCCTGGTCTTCCTCGGGTCTTCCCCGGGGCGATCCTATCCCGCATGGCGGAACTGACAATGACGAAGTGATTACTGGTCGAGTGATCGTTCGTAGGCCGGTGAAACATCCGCGTCGGCGGAATGGGCAAGTGCGTACCACGCATTTGCCGAACTGATTTCCGTTTGCAATAACGGCGCGTGTCCCTGCTTCCCGCACTCACCGCGATGCCGTCGCGATCCAAGATTCTGAGCGTGCTCGAGACCATGCTGGTCGGCACGTTGGGCGGCTTGTTGTTCTACTGGGCCCAATTACCGGGCGGACTGATCACCGGCTCGATGGGGGCGGTGGCGATCGCCGGGCTCGTGGGTCGCAAGATGGGCCTGCCGCCACCGATCTCCCATGTGGTGCTGATGGCGCTCGGGGTGTCGCTCGGGTCGATGGTCACGCCGGCGATGATCCACAACATGGCTGCCTATCCGGTGACGATCGGCCTGCTGGCGATCGCGACCTTCTGCTCGACGTTCGGGAGCAGTCTCTATTTGCAGCGCGTCCATGGCTGGGACCGCACCTCGGCGCTGCTCGCCGGCAGCCCAGGTGCGCTGTCGCAGATCATCATGCTGGGGACCGAGCGCAAGGCCGATGTCCCAGGCATCGCGGTCGTTCAGGTCATGCGTGTGATCATTCTGACCAGCGCCGTGCCGATGCTGCTGGCGCTCACCGGCTTCAATTCCCACGGGGCTATGGCGTCGCGTGGGCCCGAAGCGACCCCGCTGGTGCTGGCGGAAATTACCGCCGTGTCGCTCGCGGTGGCGCTGCTGATGCGACGGATCAACTTCCCGGCGAGCTGGATGTTCGGCGCCATGCTCGGCTCCTCGGTGCTGCACGGCTCCGGCCTGGTCGAGGGCACGCTGCCGCAATGGGCCTATCTGGCGGCGCTGATCGGCATCGGCATTCTGATCGGCTCGCGCTTCGCCAACATCAGGCGCAGCACGATCGTCAGCTATCTGGGCGCGGCGTTGGGCTCGTTCGCGGTGGCGATCGCCATCTCGGCGGTGTTCGTGGTGGCGATCCTGCTCACCACTCAGGTGCGGCTCAGCGATCTGGTGGTGGCGTTCTCACCCGGCGCCATGGACGCCATGATGGCGCTGGCGCTGACGCTGCACATCGATCCGGTGTTCGTCGGCGCGCATCATCTGTCGCGCTTCATCTACGTCTCGATCGCCACGCCGGGCATCGTGCATCTGTTCGGCAAGGGTCCCGACGATCTCGACGATTAGCGGCGGCTCGTCCGGGCAATGCCCCAACCGGCGATGGCGGCGAGCAGCAGCGACAGCAGCACGTTGTATCCAGCGAAAGACAGGCCGAGGAAACGGCCCTGGACTTCGTCGCAGCGCACCACCTTGACACTGTCGAGCTGCGCCAGAAGGCCGCCGGCCTTGCTGAAGTCGACGATCGGCCCCGAGCAATCGGTCGGACCGGCCCAGAACTTCCATTCCACGCCTGCGTGATAGGCCCCGAGTCCGGCATTGCCGAGCGCCAGCGCGGTCAGCACGACGAGACCAGCGATCAAGATCCCGCGCGGCGCGCCGCGCCAGGCCGCGAACGCCAAGATCAGCCCCAACGGCGCCGCCGCATAATAAGCATAGCGCTGCTCGAGGCAGAGCGGGCATGGCACCATCCCGAGCACCAATTGGGCGTACCACGCAGCGGCCAGAGCGATCGCGGCCAGCACCGCGATGGTCAGTGCTGCGGTCAACGCGGCTCGAGCGGGGGAGGTAGCCGGCAAGGATCCAGGCCGGTCGACGAGGGCGGAGGTCATTCGGCGTCTCCGGAATGCGGCCCGGGTCGTATCCTGCGGGCCGGTTCCTGTCGAGGGAGCCCCGATCACACCGCGGTGTACATGTACGGCGCTCCCGCCTGCCGCGTGGCGTTCCGTCGGGTTGACCCCGATTAGCCGGTCGCTATAGTCCGCGCGCTTCGCGGTGTCGGTTTCCGACACCGCGTTGGCCCCTGTGGCGGAACTGGTAGACGCGCTCGACTCAAAATCGAGTTCCGCAAGGAGTGCTGGTTCGATCCCGGCCAGGGGCACCATTCGCGGTGATGACCACCATAGGTCGGCGGCGTGTGACTGCCACTAAGGCGCGACGTCAGCGGAAACTCAGAGCCCTGCAGACATCCGCAGGCAAATCTTTTCCAGTCGAAACTTGAAATGGCTCAACTGTTCGTTGAGTTCCTCAAGCTCGTCGTCGGTCATATCGGCGTACACGACGTCATTGATGGAGGATTCGCCGATCTTCATCGCGTCGATCTGCTTCGTGGCCTTATTGGACAGCGACAGTTTGACCACACGTGCATCGCTCGGATCGGCCTGGCGACGTATCATGCCCTTTTTCTCGAGCAGCTTCGTCTGTGTGGTGATGAATGATGGGTCGACGTGCAGTGCCTTCGCGACATGCCGGACAGAGACGCCGTCGGCTTCATCGAGGCCCTGGATCGCAGTCAAAATCGAGAACTGTGGTCCCGTGATGCCGAGCCCCTTGGCGAAAAAAGCCCGAATATCGTCGAGAAAACTATGCACGCTCGCGACCGTCGCCGTGAATCGTCGGGCGGTTTCCGGTTGGACCGGCGAGTGCCGGGACTGTGGGCTGAGCTTCGTCTTCTGGCGCATCCCGACTCCAGTGACCTGATCCTGACCTGATCAGTAATTCGATTCTACAACTATTGAGCGATTTCGTTAATAGCACAACTGCCGCGACTGAATCACAGTGCGGCTTCTCGATGGTCCAGTCTCGCAGCCGAAACAAGCTGAAACAAGGGGTGAGGCAATCGGCGCCGCGGCGCGGTCGCCGCAATATTGGGCGGGAAAACCCGTCTGCCGGGGTGAAGCACGGCAGGTCCTGCCGGATCGCGCAAAGCGCCTGTTGCGAAAATACCACGTCGTCCGCAAAACAGATCACTGATTTACTAAACAGATTTGCTCAAGTGATAAAATCAATCATGATCTTAGTGTGACGGGTGGCGCAAAAGACACCAACCCTTCCGTCACGTGCGCCAGCCATCAAGGCTTGCGGACATCGAAGTATCAAGGGCCGAAGTCAGGCAGCGTCCTGCGGGCTCTTCCACTTTGTTGACCTGGAGGGTCGAATGAAAATCGTCAAGTTTCTGGCCCTGAGCTCGGCCGCGGCGGTCATAACCGCCGGGAGTGCTCAGGCGGCCGATCTGCCGTTGAAGGCCAAAGCGGTCGAATACGTGAAGGTCTGCTCCATCTACGGCGCCGGCTTCTACTACATGCCGGGCACCGATACCTGCATCAAGATCGGTGGCTATCTGCGCGCCGACGCGACTATCAACGGTTCGACCGCCTATAACGCGCCGGCCTGGAATGGGACTTCTGGTGCGAAGAGTCGCCAGGCGAACAGCACCATCTTCCGTTCGCGTCAGGACCTCACCCTCGACACCCGCACCGCGACCGAATATGGCGTCGTCCGCACTTACTTCGACGCGACCTTCAACTGGACTACGGGCGACGGCGTCGCGGGTGGCTCGCTCGGCGTATACTACGCCTTCATTCAGTTCGCCGGGTTCACCTTCGGTAAGGCCGTGTCGCAGTTCGATACGCCTTGGACCGGTTATCCGGGCAACAACTCGTCGTTCCTGATCGGCGGCTATGACGACGTCACCGGCATCAACCAGGTGTCGTACACCGCGGAATTCGGCAACGGCGTGTCGGGATCGATCTCGCTGGAAGACCAGTCGTCGTATCTGCAGTCGGGCCTGTACAACACCTCGACGATCACCGCTTCGTCCTACGCGCAGGGCCTTCTCGGCACCAACTCCTACGCCGGGACGCAGATCCCCGACATCGTCGGCAAGATCCGTGTCGATCAGGCCTGGGGTCTGTTCCAGGTATCGGCTGCGGCTCACCAGGTTCGTGCCAGCTACTACAACCTGGCCGACGAAACCTCGGGTCACCCGAGCGATACTTGGGGCTACGCTGTTCAGGGCGCCCTGTCGCTCAAGAACCTGCCGACCGGCCCCGGCGACAGCATCAACTTCACGGCGACCTACTCGAATGGCGCGACCCGCTACGTCGTCGGCGGTGTGACCGGCAACTCGTTCTCGATCTACGGTAACACCAGCGTTGCGGGTGCCTATCAGAGCATCGCCTTCGCCAGCGCGGCCGACGGCGTTTTCTCCGGCACGTCGGCTGCGAATGGTACCAGCATCTCGAAGACCACTGCCTGGGGTGTCCGCGGAGCGTTCAACCACAACTGGAACCCTTTCTGGTCGACCTCGCTGTTCGGCTCGTACTCCGCGGTGGACTACAATGGCACGGCGACCGCCAGCATCTGCGCGACCGCCGTCAATTTCGTCTGCAACCCGGACTTCAAGATCGCGCAGATCGGCACCGTCACCCGCTGGACTCCGGTCAAGAACCTGACGTTGTCGGGCGAAGTGATGTACACCTACCTCGACCAGTCGAACTCGGGCACTTTGGCTATCCCGGCGATCTCGGCAATTTCCAAGCCCGCCGCCGTGTACGAGTTCAAGGATCAGGGCGTCTGGAGCGGCAACCTCCGCGTTCAGCGCAACTTCTGATCTGATCATCCCGAGAGGGATGCTCTCGGAGAACCCCGGCGGGCAACCGCCGGGGTTTTTTTCTTCGGGCCTCGTTCGGTCCACCGCTCCGTGTCGAGCCGATCGCGACACTCCGCATCGGACCGTTAGTCCAGTGGGTTCGCCGCTTGAAATGGTCAGGGTCAATTATTTGACTAAATCACCTATTGAACTCAACGATAAGGTCGCTATACTTCTCTCAGCCGACACTGCTCTGGCGGCTGAGAAATGAGGGAGGTTCGGCCTCCCGCCGTTTCTGTAATACCTCCAAGAAAGCCTTCGGCAATGCCCTGCCGGAGGCTTTCACTTTTGTGTCGGCTCGCTGAGCCGAACCGCGGCAGCCGCGATGCTGCCCTGCATTGGGCACATACCCCAGCCTACGCCTCCGGCGTCTCGCGAACCCCCGCCGAACTGGACGTTTCCAACGCAGATTTCGCTGGTTTTTGCGTCGGTGGCGCGCCCGCCTCGAAGCGGCCGGCGGTCTTGGTCGTTCGTTGCATGGTAGTTTTTGCCGGAGCCATTACACGAATCGCATCAGCCGCTTCAGCCCGTCCACCAGCCAAGAGAAGCTCCGTGATGGTCTCTGCCGATCGCGTCCTCGCGCCCCATCTTCGATCCAAGGTCATGACCGCGGCGGACGCCGCTGCGCTGATCCCGTCCGGCGCGCATGTCGGCATGAGTGGTTTCACCGGCTCCGGATATCCGAAGCTGCTGCCGCTGGCGCTCGCCGAGCGCATCAACGCGCACCACGCGCGCGGCCAGAAATTCAAAGTCAGCGTCTGGACCGGCGCCTCGACGGCGCCCGAGCTCGACGGCGCCCTCGCCAAGGTCGACGGCATCGAGATGCGGCTGCCGTATCAATCCGATCCGACCTGCCGCAAGCGCATCAACGCCGGGCGGATGGAGTACATCGACATCCATCTGTCGCACGTCGCCCAGCACGTCTGGTTCGGCTTTCTCGGCAAGCTCGACATCGCCATCATCGAGGTCGCCGGCATCCGCGAGGACGGCAGCCTGATTCCA
>NZ_BADD01000532.1 GCF_000333455.1 Rhodopseudomonas sp. B29 | reverse complement strand
TTGATCAGCTTACACAATGACGACGGTCCGACAACGAGCAAAAGCCGCGTCCGAACTTCCTTACAACTAATTATTGCTTTTCCGACCTAAGCGGCCTCGCCCCACCTGCGCGGCTCAGCTGCTCGCAAGCCGGCATTGATTTGCCGATTCCCTAAAGAACGCCTCCTCACCCATCCACCTTCAGCGCCGCGATGAACGCCTCCTGCGGAATGTCCACCTTGCCGAACTGGCGCATCCGCTTTTTGCCTTCTTTCTGCTTCTCGAGCAGCTTGCGTTTGCGGGTGATGTCGCCGCCGTAGCATTTGGCGGTGACGTCCTTGCGCAGGGCGCGGACGGTTTCGCGGGCGATCACCTTGCCGCCGATCGCCGCCTGGATCGGGATCTGGAACATGTGCGGCGGAATCAACTCTTTCATCTTCTCGACCATGGCGCGGCCGCGGCCCTCGGCGCGGGTCCGGTGGACCAGCATCGATAGCGCGTCGACCGGCTCGGCATTGACGAGGATCTGCATCTTCACCAGGTCGGCCGGCTTGTAGTCGGTGAGGTGATAGTCGAACGAGGCGTAGCCCTTCGACACGCTCTTCAGCCGATCGTAGAAATCGAACACCACCTCGTTGAGCGGCAGCTCGTACTTCACCATGGCGCGGGCGCCGACGTAAGTCAGCTCCTTCTGATTGCCGCGGCGGTCCTGGCACAGCTTGAGCACGCTGCCGAGATATTCGTCGGGCGTCAGGATCGTCGCCTCGATCCACGGCTCCTGGATCTCGGCGATCTTGACGACGTCCGGCATGTCGACCGGATTGTGGATCTCGAGTTCGGTGCCGTCGGTGAGCTTCATTTTGTAGATGACGCTCGGCGCGGTCGCGATCAGGTCGAGGTCGAACTCTCTGGAGAGCCGCTCCTGGATGATCTCGAGGTGCAGCAGGCCGAGGAAGCCGCAGCGGAAGCCGAAGCCGAGCGCGGCCGAGGTCTCCATCTCGAACGAGAACGACGCGTCGTTGAGCCGCAGCTTGCCCATCGCGGCGCGCAGCGTCTCGAAATCGTCGGCATCGACCGGAAACAGGCCGCAGAACACCACCGGGATGGCCGGCTTGAAGCCCGGCAGCATCTCGGTGATCGGCTTTTTGTCGTCCGTGATGGTGTCGCCGACGCGGGTGTCGGCGACTTCCTTGATGGCGGCGGTAATGAAGCCGATCTCGCCGGGGCCGAGTTCGTCGACATTGACCATCTTGGGCGTGAAGAAGCCGACGCGCTCGACGTCGTAGGCGGCGCCGGTGCCCATCATGCGGATGCGCTGGCCCTTCTTGAGGACGCCGTCGACCACGCGGATCAGCACCACGACGCCGAGATAGACGTCGTACCAAGAGTCGACCAGCAGCGCCTTCAGGGTCGCGTCGCGGTCGCCCTTGGGCGGCGGCAGCCGGGTGACGATGGCTTCCAGCACGTCCGGCACGCCGAGGCCGGTCTTGGCCGAGATCATCACGGCGTCGGAGGCGTCCAGCCCGATCACGTCCTCGATCTGCTGCTTGATTTTCTCGGGTTCGGCCGCCGGCAAATCGACCTTGTTGAGCACCGGGACGATCTCGTGGTTGGCGTCGAGTGCGTGGTAGACGTTGGCGAGCGTCTGTGCCTCGACGCCCTGCGAGGCGTCGACCACCAGCAGCGAACCTTCGCAGGCCGCCAGTGACCGCGACACCTCGTAGGCGAAGTCGACGTGGCCGGGCGTGTCCATCAGGTTGAAGATGTAGTCCTTGCCGTCCTTGGCGCGGTATTTCAGGCGCACGGTCTGCGCCTTGATGGTGATGCCGCGCTCGCGCTCGATGTCCATCGAGTCCAGCACCTGCTCCTTGCCGGCCATTTCGCGGTCGGACATGCCGCCGGTGATCTGGATCAGGCGGTCGGCGAGCGTCGACTTGCCATGGTCGATATGGGCGACGATGGAGAAGTTGCGGATATTGTCGATGGGGACGGTGGTCATGGCCGCGAGATAGCATCGGGCCTCTCCCCCGGCAAGGCGAACGGATGGCGCAACCGCCCGAAAAACCGCCGGTTTTGCGTGCTTGACGGGGGCGGTCCGAACCGATCAAGTCCGCCCGCCTCAAGCACCGGATCGCCAACCTCGCATGCCTGCGACGTCCCCTTCCCGCTTCCGCTTCGCGCCGTTCGAGCGCTGGATCGCCGCATTGCTCGATCCGCAGCGGCAGGAGCGGACCGTCCTGCTGACGCTCGCGGTCTACACGGTCATCTGGACGGCCTACCGGACGATCTCGACCTGGCCGCGCGACCTGCATCCAGATGAGACCGAGCTGTACGACTGGTCGCGGCATCTGGCGTTAGGCAATGCCAAGCACCCGCCACTGTCGGGCTGGATCACCAAAGCCTGGTTCACGCTGGTTCCGGTGTCGGACATCGGCTTTCATCTGCTGGCGACCGTCAACATCGCGCTGACGCTGTGGATCGCCTGGCGGACGATGCGGCGCTACATGAATGCCGAGAAGTCGCTGTTCGGCCTGGCGCTGCTGACGCTGATCCCGTTCTTCAACTTCCTGGCGCTGAAATACAACGCCAACGCAGTGTTGCTGCCGGTATGGGCGGCGACGATCTACTGCTTCCTGCGCGCGCTGGAGTCGCCGGGCGCGTTGTGGGGCGCGCTGGCGGGCTTGTTCGCCGGCGCCTCGATGCTCGGCAAATACTGGTCGATCGTGCTGGTCGGCGCGCTGGGACTCGCGGCGCTGTTCGATCCGCGACGAGGCCGCTTCTTCGCCTCGCCGGCGCCGTGGCTGATGATCATCGCTGGCGGCGCGGTGCTGGCGCCGCACCTCGTCTGGCTGTACGACCACAATTTCCCGACCTTCGGCTATGCCGCAGCGCATGAGTCTTCCGGCTTCGCCGCCAACGCGCGCGATACGGCGACTTATTTGCTCGGCAGCATCGGCTATGCGGCTGCGGCGGTGATCGCTTGGGCTGTCCTGCTGCGGCCGTCGCGGCCTGCGCTCGCCGACCTGATCTGGCCGCTGGATGCGCCGCGTCGCACCGTGCTGATCGCGCAAGTGTTGATGGTGCTGCTGCCGATGGCGGTTGCGCTGATCAGCGGCATCCGCATCGTGCCGTTGTGGACCATGCCGGGATGGACCTTGTTGCCGCTGGTGCTGCTGACGTCACCATTGATCTCAGTCAGCCGCGATACAGTGCGGTCGATCATGGCGGTCGCGGCCGTGGTGTCGGTCGGCGCGCTGTTGGCCTCGCCGATCGTGGCGTTGGCGATCCATTTGCGCGAGCCGCCCGGCCCGGCCGAATACGCCTCGCTGCTCGCCGACCGCATCGAACAGGAATGGCGGACGCATACCGATCAGCCGATCGCCCTGGTGGCAGGCGAGCCGGCGCTCGCCGGCGGCACGGCCTATTATCTGCGCACCGATACGCGGGCCTTCGCCGGCGGAGACTCATCCGCCTTGGCGGCGGAGATCACAACGCGCGGCGGCGTTTTGGTTTGTCCCGCCGAGGACAGCGGCTGCGTCGGGCGTGCCGACCAGATCGCGGCCGGGCAAAATCCGATCCTGCGCGGCCAGGTCTGGCTCAACCGGCCGCTGTTTGGCCTCGCCGGGGCGACGCGCCGCGATATTTACGTACTCGTCCTGCCCAAGCCCAGTCCAAGTCGGTGACCAAGTCCGTGACCGAGTAGCCATACTCCTCAGCCCATGCGCAGGTCCGGGAAAATCTCCTCGTACAAGTACGAGCGCGTAAATTAACCCCTCGACAAGTTCCATTTTGCATGACTGGCGCAACGGAAAGCAAAGCTTTCCGGGGGGCGGTGCCGGTTGTGCTTCCGGCACGACCACCGATTGATAGTTGCTGCGGTCGGGATTGGTGTCCTTCCGGCCACCGCTAGCGGGTACTATCCGCGCGGACGCCCGACCAGAGGGACAGTGATCCATGCTTTCGCAATTTTCCATTCGCACCAAGATCTCGACGCTAGTAGTCGCACTGCTTGTCGTCATGGCAGCGCTCGGCGGCCTCGCACTCCTGAAGATGCGGACGATCAACGCCTCGACGGTCGATATCGCGACCAACTGGATGCCCAGCATGCGCGAGCTCGGCAATCTGCGGACACATCTGGCGATGTTTCGAGTCGTGATGCGTGCTCACGCGATGGAGCCGACCAAGGAAGACAAGGCCTCC
>NZ_BADD01000533.1 GCF_000333455.1 Rhodopseudomonas sp. B29 | reverse complement strand
GCCGCAACAGGCGATGCGACGCGAAGGCCAGCAGCCCATAGATCACAATGCCTGCCAGTGACAACAACAGCAATGCGGCGAACATGCGGGGAATGGCCAGCCGGTATCCGGATTCTGCAATCCGGTAAGCGAGACCGGAGCCGGTACCGGCCGAGCCCGCCGCGATCTCCGCCACCACGGCGCCGATCAGCGACAGCCCACCGGCGATGCGCAGCCCGCCCAGCATGGTCGGCAGCGCCGACGGCAGTTCGAGCCGCACCAGCCGCTGCCAGCGCGACGCGCCATAGAGCTTGAAGAGTCCCGCGAGATTGCGGTCGACCGAACTCAGCCCGAGCGTCGTGTTGGCCAGCACCGGAAAGAACGCCACGATGAAGGCGCAGGCGATCACGGCTGTTTCCTGCGGCAGATAGATCAGCAGCAGCGGCGCAATCGCGATCACCGGCGTCACCTGCAGGACGATCGCGTAGGGCAGCAGCGCGTATTCGATCCAGCGCGACTGATGGAACAGCAGCGCCAGCGCGATGCCGCCGACGGCGGCGGCGACAAAGCCTTCCAGCGTCGTCAAAAGCGTCGACACCAGGGATGCGGAGAGGATCGGCCAATCCTTGATCAGCGTCTCGATCACCAGGAGCGGGCCGGGCAATATGTAAGGCGGAATGTGATTGAGTCGTACTACCAGGTCCCAGGCGCCAAGCGTCGCCGCCAGCACGATGACCGGCAATGCGGTGCGCAGCAGTGCGATGGCGCGACTGGTCATCGGCGCCGCTCCGCTTCGCCATCGGCCAGCGCGGCCGAAATCGCGCGGCACTGCGCCGCGTACTCCGCCGAGGTGCGGAAGTCGGCGTCGCGCTGCTCCGGCCCCTCGATGTTGAACTCGGCGCCGATGCGGCCCGGACGCGGCGTCATCACCACGACGCGCTCCGCCAGATACACCGACTCGAATACCGAATGGGTGACGAACACGATGGTCTTGCGCAGGCTGCGCCACAGCGCCAGCAGATCGTCGTTGAGCCGGAATCGGGTGATTTCATCGAGCGCCGCGAACGGCTCGTCCATCAGCAGGATGTCCGGATCGGTTACCAGCGCCCGCGCCAGCGACACCCGCATCTTCATGCCGCCGGAGAGTTCGCGCGGAAACGCATCGGCGAAATCCGCAAGATCGACCTGCGCCAGCGCCTCGCCGACGCGGCGGTCGATCTCGGCGGCCGGCGTTTTTGCCAGTTGCAGCGGCAGCGCGACGTTGTTGCGCACGCTGGTCCACGGCATCAGCGTCGGCTCCTGGAACACGAAGCCGATGGCGTGCTCGCCCCGCGAGCGCCGCGCCTGCGTGTCGACCTCGACGCTGCCCGACGAGGCTTCCGCCAATCCGGCGATGATGCGCAGCGCCGTCGACTTGCCGCAGCCCGATGGGCCTAGTAGGGCGACGAACTCGCCGCGGCCGATATCGAGATCGATCGGCCCGAGCGCCGGCGCGCCCGAACGATAGGTCTTTGTGACGGCGTTGAACCGGATCCGCCCGCATCGCTTACTTGGCC
>NZ_BADD01000534.1 GCF_000333455.1 Rhodopseudomonas sp. B29 | reverse complement strand
CTGACGCCGCTTATGTCGAGCAGATCGCTATGAGGCACCGTATCGAGCATGGAAGTCTCCTCGAGATCAGCCGAGCCGCAGGCGGCGTTCGCCGAAGGCGTAGAGCGGCCGCCACAGCAGCCGGTTGAACAGCGTGACGAGTATGCACATCACCGCGATGCCGAGCACGACGCGCGGGAAGTCACCGTCGGATGTCGCATTGGCGATATAGGCGCCGAGTCCGTTGGCGCGTAGCTGCGTATCGCCCCAGCTCGCCACCTCGGCGACGATCGAGGCGTTCCAGGAGCCGCCCGACGCCGTCACCGCGCCCGTGATGTAGTACGGAAAGATTCCCGGCAGCACGACCTTGATCCACCAGCGCCAGCCGCCGACATGGAAGCTGCTCGCCACCTCGCGCAGATCGCTGGGGAACGCGCTTGCGCCGGCGATGACGTTGAACAGGATGTACCACTGTGTGCCGAGGATCATCAGCGGGCTGAGAAAGACATCGACGTTGAGGCCGTAGCGCACGATGACGACCACGAACACCGGGAAAGCCAGATTGGCCGGAAACGCCGCGAGAAACTGCACGATCGGCTGAACCCGCTCGGCGAGCTTCGGACGCAATCCGATCCACACGCCGACCGGCACCCAGATCAGGCTGGCCAAAGCAATCAGCACGACGACACGTGTCAGCGTGATCAGTCCCTGTCCGACCGCCGAGAACAGGTCGGAGATGCCGAGGGTTGCCGAGAGATAGCGCAGCGCGATGAAGCCGGCGTAGCAGCAGCCGGCGACGACGACCGCGAGCCATGCCGCGTCGGCAAGGCGCGACGGCTCGCGCGCCGTGCTACGCGAGATCGCGACGCCGGGCCGTCCGAGCCGCAGATTGGAGATCGATCGGAGCAAGGAGCCGAACGGTCCGGAGAGATTACGTAGCACGCGGGTGCGCCGGAACAGGTCGAGTACCCACGAGGTCGGCTCGGTGCCCGATGCGGTCTGCTCGAAGCGGAATTTGTCGGCCCAGGCGACGATCGGCCGGAACAGCAGCTGATCATAGGCGATGATCACCAGCAGCATCGCCAGGATGGCGTAGCCGATCGCCGCGAGATTACGCTGCTGGATGCCGAGCGCCACATAGGAGCCGATGCCCGGCAGCGTGATGGTGGTGTTGCCGACCGTGATGGCTTCCGAGGCGACGACGAAAAACCAGCCGCCGGACATCGACATCATGGCGTTCCAGATCAGCCCCGGCATCGCGAACGGCACGTCGAGCCGCCAGAACCGCTGCCAGCCGCCGAGATGGAAGCTTTGGCTAGCCTCGTTGAGATCCTTCGGCACGTTGCGCATCGACTGGTACATGCTGAAGGTCATGTTCCAGGCCTGGCTGGTGAAGATCGCGAACACGCAGGCCAGCTCGGCGCCGAGCACGCGGCCCGGAAACAAATTGAGAAAGAACACCACCGTGAAGGTGAGGAAGCCGAGGATCGGCACCGACTGGAGGATGTCGAGCAGCGGAATCAGCACCATCTCGGCGCGGCGGCTCTTGGCCGCCACCGCCGCGTAGACGAAGGTAAACACCAGCGAACATGCCATCGCGGTCAGCATGCGCAGCGTGGTGCGGAGCGCGTATTCGGGCAGGTTGCCCGGATCGAGCGACACCGGCGGGCTGTTCAGCGCCGACAGCGGCACACTGATCTGTTCGCCGCCGTGGACGATCAGCACCATCACGCCGACGATCAGCAGCAACGCCGCGCAATCCCAGATGTTGGGCAGAAAGCGCCGGCCGATCGGGAGTGTTTGTTGCATCAGGCTCGGCACGCGCACACCCATGAGGGCTTGGCCGGTTCCGACCAAATCAGAACCGAAGCTCCAGCTTCTTGATTGGAGGCGTTTTCGTCACGCCAAGCGGCGGCCGCCTCGCTCGAAAACGCGATGGATCGACGGGCACAGTCGCGCCGGTGTGTGTCGACTTAGCTCAACCGGCATGACGGCTGTGTGACGACGACGGGACTGATCTTGCGCGACGTAGTCGACCGCGGCGAGCCTTGTCAATCACAGTTGCGAGAGGACAAACGCAGCGGGAAAATCGCCCGATCTGCAATCGTCACTGCCGCAGCATGATCAACGGATCGGCCGCATCCGGCACGCGGCGCCATTGGGCATTGTCGTCGGCGTCGAACCGCCAGGTCTCGCCGGATTTGGCGATCAGCAGCATGCTGCCGTGGTCGAGCCGCCACATCGTCGGGGCGAAGGCGGCGACCTGAGGATCGCAGCGCGGCTTGAGGAAGACCTGGTAGTTGTCGTCTCCGGCGTCGGTGTTGGTCAGCGTCAGGCCGCAGACCTGGCGGCCGCTGCCGAGCACCATCGCCCAGTCGCCGATCATCTGATCCATCGATTTGGCGAGCGACCGCGCTGCGACGAGATTCTGCAGAATATAGATGCCTTCGCCCTCGCGGCGGCCCTCGAAGATGCCGCTTTCGACCTCGGTGAAGTCGATCACCGGCTCGCCTTGGGCCTTCTGCAGCCGGACGATGTCGAGGCCCTTCAGGCTCCAGGCCGCGATGTCCTTGGTGAAGGGCAGCGTCGTCGCGCAGTTGGGCTCGAGTGCCAGCTTGAAGCCTTGTCCGGCGCCTTGTCCGGCCGCGTCGGCTTCGAGCGTCACCACGCAGGTCTTGCTGCGCTCGGTGGTGGCCAGCTCCCACTGGCCGACCATGTCTTTCTTGAGCGCCGACGCGTCCTGCGCCGCAGCCGGCGCGGCGAGCAGCAACGACAGGACCACGGCGGCGATCTTCATGACGGCGTCCTTCTAGCGGTCCCGCACCGGCGTCTCGGCGATCGGCGTCAACGGCGGCTTGCCGGCGAACCACGCCTTGAGATTATCGACGACCAGCTGGTTCATGGCATTGCGCGTGACCACCGAGGCCGAGCCGATATGCGGCAGCAGCGTGACGTTGGCCATGGTCTTGAGCGCGTCCGGCACGTTGGGCTCGCTCGCGAACACGTCGAGGCCGGCGGCGAGGATCTTGCCGGATTGCAGCGCCGCGATCAGCGCCTCCTCGTCGATCACCGAGCCGCGCGCGACGTTGATCACGACGCCGCGCGGCCCGAGCGCATCCAGCACCTCGGCGTTGATCATCTTGGCGGTCGACGGGCCGCCCGGCGTGATCACCACCAGTGTGTCGACGTCCTTGGCCATCTCGATCAGCTTCGGATAGTGCTTGTAGGCGACGCCGGCCGCCGGATTGCGCGAGTGATACACGACCTGCACCAGCGAGGCGTCGAGCCGGCGGGCGATCGCCTGGCCGATGCGGCCCATGCCGACGACACCGACCTTGCGGCCGCGCAGCGAGCCGGCGCTGAGCGGATAGTCCTGGGTCTGCCATAGCCCGGCGCGAAC
>NZ_BADD01000535.1 GCF_000333455.1 Rhodopseudomonas sp. B29 | reverse complement strand
TCCAGCAAACCCGAAAACAGCGCCCAANTCGGGTGCTCCCTGCCGAGCTCAAAGCAAGATTCGCCGAGGCGTTGCGCCAGGGCGAACTTGGACTGTGAGCGCAGGTCTACGACAGCACTTATCGAAATCCGAGACTGCGCGATGCGGTGGTGAGTCACGTCGCGACCCTGGCGCCGTTGTCGACGCGCAATCTGACCACGGCGGCGGATCTCGGTGTGCTCACGTCGGGCCAGCCGATGACGCTGGCGCCGAATGCGGCGCAAGTCCTCGGGGCACGAACCGCCTCGGCAAGCGTGGGAACGGCGTTCAATCAGAACGTCGCAATGGCCAACAACAACTCACCGAATTTTCCCACCTCTCTGCCGTCGACAAGCGATCAGACCTGGAATTTGACGGCCATCGGCGCTCAGACCGCTTACTCGCGCGGCTTCACCGGCGCCGGCGTCAATGTCGTGGTCGCCGATACGGGCTTCGATCTCGGCAATGCCGCGTTATCGAACAAATTCCTCACCAGTCTCGGCCAAAACTACGTGGTCAAGAACGGCACGACGTTCGATCCGACCGAGTTGACTCCGCTCACGGATCAGAAAGACCCCGACAATCATGGGACTCACGTGTCCGGCATCATTGCCGCAGAGAAATTCGACAATGTCGATGCGCATGGCGTCGCCTACGGCGCCAATATCATTCCGCTGCGCATCTTGACCGGCGACGGCTATTCGGTCGCCGGCGGCGGTGATGCCTCGGTCAAGGCACTGAACTACTTCGCGAGCCTCAGCGGCGCGATGGTCTACAATGCCAGCTATGGTCCGGACTTCGACGGTCAGTTCAATCTGACGCAATGGAAGGTCTACAATCCGACCGACGAAGCCAATGCGATGTTGAATGCTTTGCAGGCCGGAAAGATCATCGTTGCCGCCAACGGCAATGATCGCAAGGACAATCCCATAGCCGCCCGCAATCCGTCGGGTCTTGCTCTGATGCCGTTCCTGAACCCGGCGCACGCCAACCTCGGCGTCTATGACGATCAAGGCGGGAACTACGACTTCACGGCCTTGCAGGACCAAAAGGGCCAGGTCATTTCGGTGATGTCGGTCGGTATCACCAAGGCGCCGGCATGGTACTCGAACCTGTGCGGCGTCACTGCGAGCTGGTGCGTTGCAGCACCGGGCGGCGATCAATACACAGGCCCGATGGTTTACTCGGCCATCCCGGTGAACACCTATGGGTTCCTGGAAGGAACTTCGATGGCGGCGCCGACCGTATCGGGCGCGATCGCCGTGCTGATCCAGGCCAATCCGACCTACAACGCCCAGGACCTCGCGCATCTGCTGTTCTCCACCACCGAGGATCTCGGCGCTCCAGGTCTCGACAAGGTGTTCGGCCAGGGCCTGATCCGGCTCGACCGCGCCACCGCCGGCCCGACTACGCTGGCTGCTGATACATCCGTATCGGTCGCTGCCGATCAGACGACCTATTGGAGTCAGGCTCTCACCACGGCAGGGGCCTTCAGCAAGATCGGAGACGGCATTCTGACGATCTCCGGCCGTACAACTGCCTATGGCAACGTTTCCACCCAGCTCGGCACGCTCGCTGTGGACGGCACGCTGACATTGGCGGCGGACGGCAAGCTCAACGTCGCTCAGCCGGCGACACTCGCCGGCTTCGGCACGGTCAACGGCGATACGGTGGTGGCCGGCACTCTGTCGCCGGGCAAGATGGCCAATATCGGCGATCTAATTGCCAGCGGATCGGTGGCGGCCGGCACGGTGCTGAATGGCAATTCGGTCGGTTCGCTGACCTTCAACGGCAACGTGACATTGACCGCCACGGCCAATACCCGGATCGATATCGACGGCACGCTGCTGGTGCCGGGCGGCCC
>NZ_BADD01000536.1 GCF_000333455.1 Rhodopseudomonas sp. B29 | reverse complement strand
AGCGGTTTGCCTTGTTCAAGCGTGATCAGGCGCGCCAGTTCGTCGGCATGCGCTTCGATGATGTCGGCGATGGCGAGGCAGGCTGCCGCGCGGACGCCGTCGTCGGTCGCGGCCCACGCGGGGAACGCCCGGGTTGCCGCGGCGATGGCCGCATCGAGCTCTGCAGGCCCGGCCTCGGGCGCGTAGCCGACAATGCCCCCGGTAGCGGGGTTGGTCACCGCAAACTATCGGCGGTGGTGACGGGACTGCCGCCGATGGTCATCGGCAGCAGCAGGTCTGCGGCGGAAATTCCGTCGATCCGTTCGTTCATGGGTCGCCTTTCGCTGGCTGATCGCGGACGCGAGCCTAGGGCGCGGCGAGGGCGAGCGGCTTCGACTGAAGCGACCGACGTTTAGGACTGATGCGACCGGTTGGGCGCTGGGGCGGGCGTGGCGTCGGCCGCCACCTGCTGCGGGCGGCGTCGCTCGCCGGGCGCGCTGCCGAACTGCCGGCGAAACGCGCGGTAGAAGAACGATAGATCGCTGAAGCCGCAGCCATAGGCGGCTTCGGTCACGGTCAACTCGGGCTCGCTCTGGATGCGGCGACGCGCGCGCTCCAGCCTGGTCGAGAGGATCTGGTCGCGCGCGCTGTCACCGTGTCGGGCAAAGCTGCGCTGGAGCTGACGAGGGCTGATACCAAGTTCGTCGCAGATCCGGCCCGGCGTGAACGCCGGGTCGTTGGCCTGCTGATGGATGATGCACAGCGCCTTGTCGTAGATGTGGTCGTGCGGTTCTCGGTGTGCAGCCCCGCCGCTCCTGGCATCGACCAGCGCGCTGGTCAGCACCGAGAACAACGCTTCGCGGTACTGATCGGGTGTGTCGTGGCCGAACCATGCCGGCGCTACGCCGTCGTCATCGCCGGCCACGACGCTGTCGTCGCCATGGGCGGTCTGCCAGATCATGCGTTGGAGCAGGACGCGCATTGCGATGGCGAATCCGCTGCTACCTGGGATGAGAACTGGCCCCTCGATCAAGCGGCCGAACCGTGTCAACGCGTCGCTGCGTGCGATATGCAGTGACACCTGCTCGGACTCTCGATCGAAGCGGAAGCGGCTCGACCTGGTGGCGTCGCTGACGAATACATCGTTGGGGCGCAAATGAGCGAGCGTCGCGCCCTGCGTCATCTCGGCAACGCCGGACAGCTGCATCGTGACCACGAAGTGATCGACGAAGTCGCGGCGGATCTGAGCGTCGCTGCGCTGGACTTCGAGGCCGGACAGCCTCACATAGGCGATCTCCGTGCCGGCTTGGCGCAAGAGGCCGGTGTGGGCGCCGAAGCCGTCGATGCCGCGACCGACCGACGAGCTTTTGCAGCGCACCGCGTAGTTGCCGCAGACCTGGCGGACACCGCTCTGGAAGGAGTCCACAGTGCGATGCGAACTCGGTGCGAAGACCGCATGCATGGATGGTCGGCTCCCTGCTTCGACACTCGTTCCCGTCAAAACGAGTGCAAATCAGAAGCAAGAAGTGTGCCGCAGGCTCCCGACGCCGTGGGGTCAGCGCGTCAAGTCCCCAAGCACTAAATGGCCGTCTCACCCCCGCCGGGGCGAGCTCGTGAGCATGAGCAGAGTTGCGCCGCTCAGAACGGCGTGATCTCCATAGGCAGCGGCTTGCCGGCCTTGTGCAGAGCGATCCAGCGGTGCAGCTCGGCGACGTGGCCGCTTTCCTCCTCGACGAATTCCTTGGCCAGCACCTTGATCTCTGGATTGTCGGTGGTGTCGAGGACATTCTTGTACCAGTCGAAAGCACCGGTCTCGGCTTCCAGTGCGATCTGCAATGCGAGGTCGCGGCCGATGAACGGGTCGGTGCCCCAGATCGCCGCCGTTTCCGGGCTCTCCACCCCCGGCCATTGGAAATCGCCGGGCTCCATCTGCGGGATGTCGCGGAAGCCGGCGCGCGCCTGGGCATCGGCCTGGTGCATGCGGGAGTAGTCCGCGAGCTGGCGAAACAGCTTCGAGACCTCTTTGTTGCCGCAACTATCCATCGCGTCGGCGAGCTGGCCGAACCGCAGCGCGGCTTCCTGCTCGAGTTTGATCGAATGCGCCAGAAACTCTTCGACCGTTTCCATCGTGGTGATCCTTCGTTGTTCGGCCGGCGCCGTCGTGGCGCCGGCCGTCTCCGTCGTTGGCGTAAGTATCATTGGCGTAAGTATCAGGCGTTCTCGATGGCCTTGGCGGCGTGCTTCTGCGCCCATTCCTCCTGCGTGATCCAGGCCTCGAGAATGCGAACGTGCTCGGCCTCTTCACCGACGAATTCCTTAGCCGCCGCGGCGACCTCAGCCGACTTGGTGGTGGCTTCGACCGCGCGATAGAACTCATAGCCGCGGCGTTCGCCCTGCAGCGCCGCCTTGAGCGCGCCGAGGCGCGTCAGCGAACTATCAGATGCCCACACCGCCGCGCGCTCCGGCGTCGCGTGATCGGGCCACGCGTAGTCCGGCGGGACGTGCTTGCTGACGTCGATACTGCCGGCGCGCGACTT
This sequence comes from Rhodopseudomonas sp. B29, assembly GCF_000333455.1. Classification (GTDB taxonomy): domain Bacteria; phylum Pseudomonadota; class Alphaproteobacteria; order Rhizobiales; family Xanthobacteraceae; genus Rhodopseudomonas. The sequence continues at coordinate 8,889 of NZ_BADD01000536.1, read as the reverse complement.
CACTTCGGCCAGATGCAGCCGCGAGAAATCGGCCAGCTGGGCGAACAGCTTCGCCACCGGCTCGTTGCCGGCCGCCGCCATCGCCTTGGCGAGTTCGTCGTAGTGCAGCGCGGCGTCTTCCTCGACCTTGGCGGCGTAGCTGAAGAAATCCGGCAGCGTGTTGATCTCCATGCCACCCTTGTAGCGTGCCGCCGCCGGCGTCACCGCCATCTTCTGCGGCTGAGTCTTGTCGCCCTCGAACTTGACGAGGATGTCCTCGTTACGCACGAAGGTCTGGCAGGCGAGGCGGTAGCGCGGCGGAACGTCGTTGACTTCGGCGTTGGCGATTTCATCCTTGGTGATCTTGCCGAGCTGGCGCAGCACTTCCTTTTCTTTCTCGGTCAGCGCCACGGCCGATTTAGCCTTCGGATTGTAGTGCTCGACCTGGACCAGGCAGGAGCCGCATTCCCCGTCCTGACAGTCGAAGGGGATCGGGATCTTGTGCGCCTTGGCGACGGCCAGAATAGTGCCGCGGTCGCCGGCGACGGCATAGACGGTGACGTCCTTCGCCATGACGGGGGACGAGAAGGTGATGTTAGCCAAGGCGCTCTCCTGTGTGCGTGATGTGACGTAGGTCGACGCTTGGCAGCTCACTGTCGCTGCGCGTCCTTCGGCTCCGCCTTGGCAAGAAGCAGGCCACAGGAGATTTACTTGATTATCAGTTAGTTGCGAGGACGCGGCGCACAGGTAGCGGGCGCCGGCCGGATCGGATTCCCGACAGAATTGTACGAGTGTTGACAATCCTGTGATCGCATCGCGAGTTACTCGCGACCAACCGCCGCAGCCCGTTACCGCAAAGTTACAAAAGATTAATTCCGCATCCAGAGCGCCGTAAGGCGGCGATGCCCATGTTGTCCAGCAACGGGCAGAGCCCGCATTGCCGACCACTCTGGAGACTTCTGCATGAACGACCGCCGCACCGATCTCTCTTCGATGCCATCTTACCGGCCTGTGCGCCGGTCGCTGTTCTCGGCGCGCCGTTTCGCCCTGATGGCGTCGGTGGTGGCCGGTCTCGGTGTCGGCGCCGTTGGTCTCGGCCAACTGCCGTCTGGCGATCTGTTCAGCACGCCGGCGCACGCCCAGGTCGGCAACGACATCCACAAGTTTCAGCAGCCGGTCGGCTTTGCCGACATCGTCGAGAAGGTGAAGCCGTCGGTGATCTCGGTGAAGGTCAACATCACCGAGAAGGCGTCGAAGAACGATGATCGCGAAGATTCGCCGTTCCCGCCCGGCTCGCCGATGGAGCGCTTCTTCAAGCGCTTCGGCGGTGAGTTGCCGCCCGGCCTGCGCGGTGGACCGCGCGGCGGCGGAGTCGTCACCGGGCAGGGCTCCGGCTTCTTCATCTCGGCCGACGGCTACGCGGTCACTAACAATCACGTCGTCGACGGTGCCGACAAGGTCGAAGTCACCACCGACGACGGCAAGACCTACAAGGCGAAAGTCATCGGCACCGATCAGCGCACCGATCTGGCGCTGATCAAGGTCGAGGGCGGCAGCAACTTCGCATTCGCCAAGCTGTCCGAAGGCAAGCCGCGCATCGGCGATTGGGTGCTCGCGGTCGGCAATCCGTTCGGCCTGGGCGGCACGGTGACGGCCGGCATCGTTTCGGCAATGGGCCGTGACATCGGCTCCGGCCCGTACGACGACTTCATTCAAATCGACGCGCCGGTGAACAAAGGTAACTCCGGCGGCCCGGCGTTCGACATGAACGGCGAGGTGATGGGCGTCAACACCGCGATCTACTCGCCGTCGGGTGGTAGCGTCGGCATCGCGTTCTCGATCCCGGCCAACACGGTCAAGACGGTGGTGGAGCAGCTCAAGGACAAGGGCTCTGTCAGCCGTGGCTGGATCGGCGTGCAGATCCAGCCGGTGACGCCGGAGATCGCCGACAGCCTCGGGCTCAAAAAGGCCGAGGGTGCGCTGGTCGCCGAGCCGCAGAAGGATGGTCCCGCCGCCAAGGCCGGCATCGAGTCGGGTGACGTGATCACTGCGGTCAACGGCACGACGGTGAAGGACGCGCGTGAACTCGCCCGCACCATCGGTGGTTTCGCGCCCGGCAACACCGTGAAGCTCACGGTGCTGCATAAGGGGGCTGACAAGGAGGTCAGTCTGACGCTCGGTCAGTTGCCGAACCAGATCGAGGCCAAGGCTAACAGCGACGATGGCGACAGTGGCCGCAGCTCCAGCCGCGGCGTTGAGCTGCCCAAGCTCGGCCTGACGATCGCGCCGGCAGGTGCCGTCGCCGGTGCCGGCAAGGAAGGCGTCGTCGTCACCGACGTCGATCCGAAGGGCACGGCGGCTGATCGCTTCAAGGAAGGCGACGTTATTCTCGAGGTTGCCGGCAAGACGGTGTCGAAGCCTGCCGATGTCAGCGAAGCGATTGCGGCCGCCAAGTCAGACAAAAAGAACAGCGTCCTGGTCCGCGTCCGCACCGGCGGTTCGTCCCGGTTCGTCGCGGTGCCGATCGCCAAGGGCTGATCGAGCCTTACGAGTTGGAGAGTGTCGCCGGCATTCGTCGCCCCCGTCGACGGCGCTTTCCTGGGGACGGGTGCCAAAGCCCGTCCCCGCCCCATACCTTCCGGTGCGGAGACAGCCCCCCTCCGTCGGAAGGGACAGGCGGGCGGTGAAGTCCCCCAGCTTCACCGCCCGTTTTTTCAGGGATGATGTCGGGGCCGATCATGCACGCCTGCATGGGAGGTCGAAGGCACGCCATGGTGATGAAAAATCGNCAGATTCCGACGCAGCCCGAAAGCCATATGCGCTCCTNGATCATCGAGGACGACCGCGAATCCGCCGACTATCTGGTCAAGGCGTTTCGCGAAGTCGGCCATGTCGCCGACCTGGCCGGCGATGGGGAGGAGGGGCTGGCTCTGGCCGATTCCGGCGACTACGACGTGCTGGTGATCGACCGCATGCTGCCCAAGCGCGACGGTCTGTCGGTGATCGGCACGCTGCGCGAAAAGGGCAACCGTACTCCGGCACTCATCCTGTCCGCGCTCGGCCAGGTCGACGACCGCATCAAGGGCCTGCGCGCCGGCGGTGATGACTATCTTCCGAAGCCTTACGCTTTTGCCGAACTGCTCGCCCGCGTCGAGGTGCTGTCACGCCGCCACGGCGGCCCGGCCGAGGAAACCAGCTACCGCGTCGGCGACCTCGAGCTCGACCGGCTGTCGCACCGCGTCACCCGCGGCAGCGAGGAGCTGACGCTGCAGCCGCGCGAATTCAGGCTGCTCGAATATCTGATGAAACACGCCGGCCAGGTGGTGACCCGCACCATGCTGCTGGAGAACGTCTGGGACTATCACTTCGATCCGCAGACCAACGTCATCGACGTCCACATCTCGCGCCTGCGCTCCAAGATCGACAAGGGATTCGACCGGCCGCTGCTGCACACGATCCGCGGGGCGGGGTACATGATCCGTGACGGCCTTAGGTAAGCTCTTTCGCACCACCGCGTTTCGGCTGACGCTGGTCTATCTGTTTTTGTTCGGGTTGTTCGCGGCCTCGCTGTTGGTCTATTTCGCCTGGACCACGCACAGCCTTATCACCGATCAGATCACCACCACCGTCAACGCCGAGATTGGCGAGATCGACGACATCTACACGCGGCGCGGCCTGCGCGGGCTGGTGTTCACCATCGAGAACCGCGCGCTGCGGCCGGGCGCCAATCTGTATCTCGTCACGACTCCGGCTGGGCAGGCGGTCGCCGGCAATGTCGGCGCGCTGGCGCCGGGGGTGATGAGCAAGATCGGCTGGCAGGAGACCTTCTATCGCCGGCTCGACGATCAGGGTCGCTCCGACCATCGCGCGCTGGTGCGGGTCACTGAATTGTCCAGCGGCTTCCGATTGCTGGTCGGTCGCGATCTGGAGGAGCGGCGGCGGATATTCAAAGTGGTGCGCTCGGCGGCGCAGTGGTCGATCCTGATCGTCGTGGTGCTCGGCCTCGGTGGCGGTATCTTCGTCGCACGCCGCGTGCTGCGCCGGATCGATGCGATGACCGGCACGACGCAGCGGATCATGGCGGGCGACCTCTCCGGCCGTCTGCCGGTCGGGCGCAGCGGCGACGAACTCGACCGTCTGGCGGAAAATCTCAACGCCATGCTGGAGCGGATCGAGGCGCTGATGAGCGGCCTCAAGGAAGTCTCCGACAACATCGCCCACGATCTGAAGACGCCGCTGACGCGGCTGCGCAATCGCGCCGAGGAGGCACTGGCGCGTGCCGGCTCCGAGTCCGACTACCGCGCGGCGCTCGAGCGCACGATCGAAGAGTCCGACGGGCTGATCCGCACCTTCAATGCGCTGCTGATGATCGCACGTGCGGAGTCCGGTCACGCGCGCGGCGACATGATCGATTTCGACGCTGCGGAGATCGCCCGCGGCATCCACGAATTGTACGAGCCGCTCGCCGAGGATAACGGCTTGTCGCTGGCGGTGGAGGCCAGCCGCGCGCCGATGCACGGGAACCGCGAGTTGATCAGCCAGGCGCTGGCCAATCTGGTCGAGAACGCCATCAAGTACGGCGTGCCGGAACCAGCGCTGCAACCGGCGGACGGCGAGGCGGCGGCGCCTGATGCGAAGGCCCAACGCATCCTGATCGAAGCTCGCCAGGACGGTGATCAGGTGCTGCTCAGCGTCACCGATCATGGTCGCGGTATCCCCGAAGCCGACCGCAAACATGCGGTCGAGCGCTTCGTCCGACTTGAGGCGAGCCGCACCCAGCCTGGCTCGGGACTTGGCCTCAGTTTGGCCTCCGCGGTCGCGACGCTGCACGGCGGCGAGCTGCGACTTGGCGACGCGCATCCGGGTTTGCGCGCTACGCTTGCAATTCCCGCCCGCGCGGGCGAAGGACTGGCCGAGCCAACGATTTCAGAACCGGCCACGGTATGATCCCTTCCGCGATCAGCGCGGACCTCCACACCTCCAGCCTGGCCACGCGGTTCCGCGCTGGCCCGCTCGTCTTTGCTCCCGATCAGGCGACGGCTCGGTTCGAGAGCTGGCTCGCCGACGTCGCACCGGAACAAGCCGATGCGATCCGCGACGTGCTGCGCAGCGCGCCCGCGTTGGCCACCGCGGTGCATTCGATCGCCGAAGCTTCGCCGTATCTCTTCGACCTGATCCGCGCCGATGCGGCTCGGCTGCTGCGGCTGATGCGCAGCGATCCGGATGAGCGCTTCAAAACGCTGCTCGAGACCTCTGCGACTGAGGTTGCGGCAGCCTCCGAGGAAGCCAGCGTGATGGCGTCGCTGCGCCGTCTCAAGGCCGAGGCGGCGCTGCTGATTGCACTGTGCGACATCGGCGGCGTCTGGCCGGTGATGACGGTCACCAAGGCGCTGACCGATCTCGCCGTCGGCGCGGTGCAGATGGCGCTGCGCTTTCTGATGCGGCAGGAGGCGGCGCGGGGCCGGCTCAATCCGAACAATCCCGATATGCCCGAGCAGGACAGCGGTCTCGTCGTGCTGGCGATGGGCAAGATGGGCGCCGGCGAGCTCAACTACTCGAGCGATATCGATCTGATCGTGTTCTACGATCTCGAAGCGCCGACGCTGGCGCCGGACATCGAACCACAGCCGTTCTTCGTTCGCGTCACCCAGGGGCTCAGCCGCATCCTGCAGCAGCGCCGTCCGGATGGTTACGTTTTCCGCGTCGATCTGCGGTTGCGCCCGGATCCGGCCTCGACGCCGGTCGCGATCTCCACCGTTTCGGCCCTCAATTACTACGAACGCGAAGGCCGCACCTGGGAACGGGCTGCGATGATCAAGGCGCGGGCCTGTGCCGGCGACATCATTGCGGGCGACGTGCTGCTGGCCGAGATCGCGCCGTTCGTCTGGCGCAAGCATCTCGACTTCGCGGCGCTCACCGACGTGCACGATATGAAGCGCCAGATGCAGGCGTTTCGCGGCCAGACCGAGGTCGCGGTCGAAGGCCACAACGTCAAAGTCGGCCGCGGCGGCATTCGCGAGATCGAGTTCTTTGCCCAGACGCAGCAACTGATCGCCGGCGGCCGTCATCCCGAGCTGCGGGTGCGGCCGACGCTCAGGGCGCTCGAAGTGTTGGCTGAGAGCAACTGGATCACCCACCAGGCGCGTGACGAACTCACGGTGGCGTACGAATTCCTGCGCCGCGTCGAGCATCGGGTACAGATGATCGCCGACGAGCAGACTCACACGCTGCCCGATACGATCGACAGCATGGAGCGGTTTGCGCGGTTCTTCGGCTATGCGAACCGCGCCGCGTTCGCGCGCGATCTGCTGGCGCATCTGCAATGCGTGCAGGCGCATTACGAGAAGCTGTTCGAAGGCGACCCGACCGGCACCGCCAAGCTGCCGGACGTCGACTACGGCGCGGGCCCGCAGGACACGCGGCTGCTCGATCATCTGCATGCCCTCGGCTTCAAGAAGCCGGTCATGGTTGCGACCACGCTGCAGCAGTGGATCAGCGGAGCCTATCGCATTCTGAAGGTCGAGACGACGCAGCGTGCGCTACGCGATCTGGTGCCGCCGCTGATCGCCGAACTGGCGCGCGCCGAGGCGCCGGACAATGCTGTGGTGGCGTTCGACCGGCTGCTGCAGGCACTGCAGCGCGGCGGCCGGTTGATCACGCTGCTCGATCAGAACCGCGATCTGTTGTCGCTGGTGGCACTCGTGCTTGGCGCCGCGCCGCGGCTCGGCGACATGCTGGCGCGCCAGCCGCAGATCTTGGATGGATTGATCGACCCGCGCTTCTTCGGCGCGATGCCCGACCGAGCCGAACTCTCCGCACGTTTGGCGGCGACGCTCGCCGACGCCGGCTCCTACGAGGAATTTCTCGACCGTTTGAGGTTGTTCGGTCAGGAAAGCCTGTTCCTGATCGGCACGCGCATCCTGTCCGGTACGGTGTCGACCCAGCAGGCCAGCGTCGCATTTGCCGACGTCGCCGAAGGCATCGTCGGGACCGTGCATCGCCTGGTCAGCGATCAGTTCGCCGCATCCTACGGCCGGATCAAGGACCAGCACACCGCGATCCTGGCGATGGGCAAGCTCGGCAGCCGCGAGATGACGGCGTCGTCGGATCTCGATCTGATTCTCATCTACGATTTCGATCACGAGCAGCCGGATTCCGACGGCGACCGCTCTCTGCATGGCGCTCAGTATTTCGCCCGCTTCACGCAGCGGCTGATCAGCGCCTTCACGACGCGCACAAACTACGGCGTTCTTTACGACGTCGATATGAGGCTACGGCCGTCCGGCCGCGCCGGCCCGGTGGCGTCACGGCTCGATGCTTTTGCCGAGTATCAGGAGCATGAGGCGTGGACGTGGGAGCACTTGGCGCTCACCCGCGCCCGGGTGATTTCGGCCGATCCGGAATTCCGCGCGCGGATCGAAGAGGTGATCCGCAACGTTCTGACGCGGCCGCGCGACCACGCCATCATTGCCAGTGACGTCGCCGAGATGCGCCGTGCCATCGCGCTCGAGAAGGGCGAAGACGACGTCTGGGATTTGAAATACGCTGCCGGCGGCATGGTCGATATCGACTTCATCGCCCAGTATCTGCAACTCGTTCACGCCCACGAGGCGCCGGACATTCTCGCCGTCAACACGCTGGCGGCGCTCGACAACGCGGCGCGGCTCGGTTTCCTGCCGCAGCAGGCCGCCGACGTTCTGCGGCCCGCGGCACGGCTGTATCAGGATCTCACACAGATCCTGCGGCTGTGCGTCAGCGACAAGTTCGATCCCAAGACGGCGGGCGACGACCTGCTGCGTTTGATGGTCCGCGCCGGCGATGCGCCCGACTTTTCGTCGCTCGAGGCGCGCTTGCGGGAGACCCAGGCCGACGTGCGGGTGCTGTTCGAGCGCTTGATCGGCGGGGGCGGGACCAACGTATCGAGCTAATTCAGATTCTGGCTCACCGTCGTCCACCATTGGTGGACCACCGTCGGGTTGGTGAGCTGCACGGCTGCTGCTGCCGCCAGTTGAGCCTTGCGATACGCGCTCGCGGTGATGCCGAAGCGCGCCCGGAAGCTGCGGCTGAAATGCGCTTCGCTCTTGAAACCAAGATCGGCAGCGAGGCGGGACAATCTGCGGTTTTCGAGCGGATCGCTGAGCGCCGCCTGGACGGCGAGCAGCCGCCGCTCCTGCACATAGCGCATGATGCCGCCGCGATCCTCGAACAGCCGATACAACGAGGCGCGCGACACCGACAGCCTTCCCGCAAGCCAATCCGGCGACAATTCGGGCAGTGCCAGATTGTCCCGGATCAGCGCCTCGCTCATTGCCACCAGCGTCTCGTCTGTCTGCTGCTTGAACGAAACCTTTTCGCTCGAGGCACAGACGAATAGCCGGTTCAGAAAGTCCGCTGTTTCGTTCACCGTGCGGTTGACGTCCGCCTGAGTGAGCTGTGCGCTGCGCTCCTTCAGGGACACGATATAGGCCGCCAGCAGATCGTTGCGAAACGGATCGAGCTTCGGCTTGATCGCTTTCAGCGCTTCGTCGGCGAGCAATTTCTTCGGAACGATCAACGACAGCGTGTTGGACGCGAAGGCGCGCGTGTTGACCGGGTAGCTGAGATCGATGATGGCGACCTTGCCGGGCCCGATCGAGGCCTGCTGTCCGCTGATGGCGCCGGTGAAGCCGCCGCGCTGATAAAGATGCAGCAGCAGATGATCGGGCGTCGTGGAGATCCGCTGCTCGTCGCGGGCGAAGTCCTGCGCGTTGAAGGCGACCCTGGCGATCAAAAGATCGCGGATGATTATACCGTTTACCGATCCGGTCGGGGTCTTGCGTCGCGGCCCGCATGGCCGTGGTTCGAACAGCGGCGCGATGACCGCGCTCCACGTCTCGAAAGCGACCGATTCATCAAGACTTGATGTGACGT
>NZ_BADD01000537.1 GCF_000333455.1 Rhodopseudomonas sp. B29 | reverse complement strand
CCGCCGCCAGCGGCCCGGACCTGCCAGCTCGACCGGTTCGGGCGCATGTGCGTGTCCCCAGGCCGATGGATGGTGGTCGTGATCACCGCCGCATTGAAAGCCATGTGNTTCGGAGCAGCCCGCAACCCCGCACTGGCCGGCGCGCATCGTTAGAGTACCAGTCTGTGGAGGCGCAAATGCGAGACCGGTGTCGGCGAAAGCAGGAGCCGTCGCCAGCGCCGGTGAGGTCTGCCAAGCGAGATCGCGCCAGGCGATTAGCAGGGCACGGCCTTTGACATAGAGCAGCCTTAGCCCGATCGCGATCACCAGGCCGTAGCTGACGATTTCGACGATGTGGACCGTGCTTCCGATCACTGCGGCCGTGGTGCCGAGTAGCACCGCGGCGATCGCCACGATGACGATCGCGACGAGCGATTGCACCGCCGCCGCGGCGAACGACAGCACGATGCCGCGTCGCCATGTCTCGCGGCTGGCGACCAGATACGACGATATCACCGCCTTGCCATGCCCGGGGCCGGCCGCGTGGAGAATTCCGTAGAGGAACGAGATCGCGAACAGGCTCCATCGCGCCGCGCCGTCCTGCTTGCTGGCGCGGATGTGAGCCGATAGAGACCGATAGAACTTGGCTTGCTCGGCGAAAATCCAACTGGCGAAGTCCGAGCCGGGCAGAGCTGCGGCCGGATGCGGGGCGCCGAAGGGCGAGGCTTGTGCGACGGCGACGTCGAGCATGGAGATAGCCGCGACTGCGGCCAACAGACACAACAAGGCGCGTTGTTTGGTCATGGGCATTTCACCAGGATCTTGTTGGCGAAGGTCTCGCCGTATGTGCTCGAAGGGTCGAGCGGCGTCGTGTCGAGCTGACTCAGTCTGAGCTGCTCGGCTGCCGTCGGCTCATGCGGAAGTTCGTAAGAAGCGGCACAACCCGGCCCGCCCTCGAGCGTCACCGGATCGTCCTTGGCGAATTCGAAATCGACGAAGATCGAGGGATCGTAAATCTCGATCTTCATCATCTTGGCTGGCGTCGGCGTTGCCAGCGGCAGGGTGAAGTGCAGCACCAAAGCGCTGTCGCTGTATTCGAGCCAGTAGTCTCGCGGCGGCGCAAATTTCAGCTTCTTGCCGTCGGCCTGGGCGAAGGTGAAGTAGTCGTACTCCTTCAGCGAATCCATGTTGGTCTGCGCCAGCGGGGCGAGTTCTGCCCGCGTATAGATGCCTTTCTTGGCGTGGTGGATTCCCTGCAGGGCGTAGGCCGAGAACATGTCGTCGAACGTCCAGATGTGACGCACGCCCGTCATCTTGCCGTCGGCGGCGTAGACCACGTCGCTGTGAAAAGTGACCCAGACGTGCGGATGCGCCGCGGCGCGCCCGGCGTAGAGACAAAGCAGAACGGCCGCAAAGCGGCCGAGGCGACGCAGCTTCGGCATCGTCGATCACCGATCATGAGGTGTCAGATCACTCCGCGGGCGGAGTGTCGTCGCGCGTAGTTCGGGAAAGTGCCGCCCTCGTCGGGGCCGGCTTGTCGTGCCGGCAAGCGAATGGAAAACGCTTCAGGCCTTCCGTCAAAGCCCTTCAGCGATCTCGAGATTCGCCGGCATCAGCCGACTGTCGGAGGCGCGCGGGATAAGAATGGCGAGCGAGGCTGTTTGAACGTTGCGGGTCGATTGAAAACCGACGGAGTTTCGGTCGGGACGATGTCGTGCGCCAGAGCCTGGTTTGCATCGTCCGGCAAAAACGTTGTCGACAGCAGGAAGCTCGAAAAGCAGATGCTGCAGTGATCTTCGTCGTCGCTCAGATCGCCGGGAACGGAAGGCGATGTCGCCGGGTCGAGTTGGGCCGCCGTCGCGGCGATCATGCCGTGATGTACGGCGCCGATCTCGTGCAGGTGAGTATGGCCGAACGCGAGCAGGAACTGGAGAAGCAAAGCCGCCAACGCGGCGCAGGCGATGCTTCGCCGCGCCCCATCCGCAGTCCTGATTGCTCCCAGTGTCACCAGGACAGCTTCGCTTTCATCATGAGCCAGGAGCTCTTCGATTCAATCCCGGTGTGCCGGTCCTCGGTCCGACCAGCGTCCCCGTGACGCACACGATGTGAGAAACATGGCATTCGATAGGCGGGCGTCGAGAAATTCGAAAATCAGTGACGATTGTCCCGAGCAGGTCAAACGGTCGTTAGTTGCATCGCGATAAAAATGCGCGTCCGACTTGTGAGGCTACGCGACTTTTCCCGCCTTGCTGTGACGCCTGCCATAGACGGCGTAGATCACCAGCCCGATAGCGAGCCACACCGCCAGCCGGATCCAGGTGTCGAGCGGCAGCCCGAGCATCAGAATTAGCGACACGAGCGCGCCGGCGGGAGCGACAAACCAGATCGCCGGCGCCCTGAAAGGGCGGTTCTGTTCGGGGTGTTTGACGCGCATGGCCAGCACGCCGATGCAGACGACGGCGAAGGCGAACAGCGTGCCGATGCTGACAAGCTCGCCGACGAGGCCGATCGGCAGCAGGCCCGCCAAAACGCAGACCACGACGCCGACCGCGATGCTGGCGATGTAGGGCGTACGAAAGCGCGGATGGGTCGTGGCGGCGCTGTTCGGCAGCAGGCCGTCGTGAGCCATCGCGCGAAACACGCGGGACTGTCCGAGCAGCAACACCAGGATGACCGATGTCAGGCCCATGACGATGCCGAGTTTGACGATCGGCGACAGCCAGCCAATGCCGGCGGCGTCGATGCCGATCGCGATCGGATCGGGCACGTTCAGCCGGTCATAGGGCACGATCCCGGTCAGCACGAAGGCGACCGCGACATACAGTACCGTGCAGATCGCCAGTGAACCCAGGATCCCGATTGGCATATCACGCTGCGGATTCTTGGCTTCCTGCGCCGCTGTCGACACCGCATCGAATCCAATGAAAGCGAAGAATACCACGGCGGCGCCGCGCAGTACGCCCGACCATCCGAACACGCCCGTGCCGGCGTTCGGCGGGATGAAATCGCCATTAGGATTGGTGCTGGTCACCCAATTCGCCGGGCTCACCTTGGTGACCGCGAAGGCGATGAACAGTGCAATCACCGTCAGCTTGATAGCGACGATGACGACGTTGAAGCGCGCCGACTCCTGAATGCCGAGAACTAGCAAGCCGGTGATCGCCACGATGATCGCCATCGCTGGGACGTTGATCACTGCACCGGTCAGCGCCCACGTCCGCGTCGCGGCGTCGTAGGCGAGCGGGGCGGAGGTGAAGGCGGCCGGCAGATGCAGGCCGAAATCGGCGAGCAGACTGTTGAAATAACCGGACCAGCCGATCGCCACCGTCACGGCGCCGACTGCGTATTCCAGGATCAGGTCCCAGCCGATGATCCAGGCGACGAACTCGCCAATCGCCGCATAAGCGTACGTATAGGCGCTGCCGGAGACCGGCACTGCAGCTGCCATCTCGGCGTAGCACAGGCCGGCGAAGGCGCAGGCGATTGCGCCGAGCATGAATGACAGCGACACGGCCGGCCCGGCGTTCGCCGCCGCCGCGTGCCCGGTGAGCACGAAGATGCCTGCGCCGACGATGCCGCCGACGCCGAGCGCGACCAGGTTGAGCGCGGAGAGCGAGCGCTTGAGATGCAGAGCGCCCGCTGCGGGAGAATCCGACACGGCCGCTTCCGCTTCAAGCGTCTTCAGCGACTTGCGAACCCAGATATTTCCCATCCTGCACCCCGCCCCGAGCCGGAAACTCAACGCAACAAGCGCGTCAGCGGTCGCAAAGTTCCGATCAGCCGTGCTGCGTGCTTCAGCCGAACAGTCGTCGTGTTCGGTGTGAAAATGCAAGATCGGGGAGAGACCCAAGGGGTCGTCTGAAAGGACGGTCGCCCTCGGGAGAGCTTCGTCGGGAGACGTGGCCGCTTTTCGGCTCAACGACGGCGCTGACCATAAGACGACGATCTCCAGGTCCGATTCAACCGGAGATCGTCATCTTTGCCTGCACTAAGCCTTCGCCGCCTTGATCATGTCGGCGGCTTTCTCGGCGATCATGATCACCGGCGCGTTGGTGTTGCCGGTGGTCACCTCGGGGATGATCGAAGCGTCGACCACACGAAGGCCGGCGACGCCGTGGACGCGCAGCTGCGGATCGACCACCGCCATCTTGTCGGTGCCCATCTTACAGGTGCCGCACTGATGGTGATACGACATCACCGCCGAGCGGGCGTAGGCGGCGAGCTGCGCGTCGGTCTTTGCCGCCGGGCCGGGATAGATCTCGCGTTTGATCCAGGCCTTCAGCGCCGGCTGGTCGGCGATCTTGCGCAGCATTTTGATGCAGGTCACCAGCGTCTTGATGTCGTAGTCGGTGGCGAGCACGTTGATGTCGAGGTCGATCGGCGCGGCCGGATCGGCCGAGGTCAGCCGGACTTCGCCGCGCGATGTCGGCTTGACGCCACCGGCATTGAAGGTGAAGGCGTTCTTCACCGAGGCATCCTGCTCCGGTGCGTAGTAGGGCCCGAACAGGCCGAGCGGCTGCATGTCCGGTTCGGGGCGGTCCGGCGAGGTCTTGGCGAACAGCTGCACGTGCAGCGGCGTCACGCCCATGTTGTTCGGCGGCGGCACCGGCTTGGAAGCCTCCCACGTCACCGGCAGCAGCGTGTGGTCGTGCAGGTTCTGGCCGACGCCGGGCAGCTCGTGCTTCACCGCGACGCCGATCTTTTCGAGCTGGGCTCGCGGGCCGATGCCGGACAGCATCAGCACGCGCGGGCTTTCGATCGCGCCGCCCGACACGATGACTTCGCCCGTCGCCTTGACGGTGTGCATCTGCCCCTGCTGCATGTAGGTGACGCCGGTGGCGCGTCCGTTCTCGATCTCGACTTTGTGGACGCGCGCGTCGGTGATCAAGGTCAGGTTCGGCCGTTCCAGCGCCGGCCGCAGGAACGCGACGGCGGTCGACTGACGCAGGCCGTCGCGGGTGTTGAGATCGCAGAAGCCGACACCGAGCTGGCTCGGGCCATTGCAGTCCGGATTGTACGGATGGCCGGCCTGCACGGCGGCTTCCATCATGGCGATGTTGACCGGGTGAGGGCGGATTTCCGAAGTCACGTGGAGCAGTCCGCCCTTGGCGTGATACTCGGACGGCTCGCCGTCGTAGTCCTCCGACTTGAGGAAGTACGGCAGCACGCTCTTCCAATCCCAGCCGTCGTTACCCCAGCTCGCCCAGCGATCGTAATCCGTCGGCGCGCCGCGCACGTAGATCATGCCGTTCAGCGATGAAGAGCCGCCGAGCGTCTTGCCGCGCGGCCAGAACAGCTTGCGATTGTCGGCGTGCTTCTGCGGCGTCGTCCAATACGCCCAGTCGTAGGGCGAATTCCACAATTCGATGACGCGGATCGGCGTCGAGATTTTCTCGCTGTTATCTGGTCCGCCGGCTTCGATCAGCAGCACCCGTGCGCCATTTTCGCTGAGCCGGTTGGCGAGCACGCAGCCGGCGCTGCCGGCGCCGCAGATGATGTAGTCGTAGCTGGCGTCGAGAGCCTCTGCGGTGTTGATCGAGGCGCCCGGCAGCCCGCCCGCGAGGGTGATGACGCCGGCGGCCACTGCGGTGCGGCCGATGAATTCGCGACGGTTCATCTTGCTGGTCATGTCGCTGTCTCTCTTTTCTTAGGAGATCATAATCTGGAGATCGGTGTATTCGTGCAGGCCGTCCTGGGCGAATTCGACGCCGAGGCCGGACATCTTGGTGCCACCGAACGGTGCGTCGGGGCGGATCATGCCGTGCTGATTGATCCACACCGTGCCGCATTCCAGCCGCGCGGCGATGGCGCGCGCCTTCTCGGGATCGCCTGACCACACCGAGCCGCCGAGGCCGGCGGGATTGGCGTTGGCAGCGGCGATTGCGGCTTCGACATCTGTGTACTTGATGATCGGCAGCACCGGGCCGAACTGCTCCTGATCGACCAGAGGATCGCCGTTGTCGAGGTCGGCGATCAGCGTCGGCGGATAGAACAACCCTTGGCCCGGCACACCGCCGATCAGCACGCGGCCCTTGGCCTTGGCGCTCTCGACCAGCGCGGCCACTTTGTCGAACTGCATCTGATTGGAGACCGGGCCGAGCACCGTGCCGTCGTCCAGCCCATTGCCGACGCGGATGTTCGACACGTAGGCGGTCAGCGCCTCGCACACCGCGTCGTAGACGTCGGCGTGGACGTAGAGCCGCTTCAGCGCCGCGCAGGTCTGGCCGGCGTTGATGAACGCGCCCCAGAACAGGCCTTCGGCGATGGCCTGCGGATCGACGTCTGGCAGAACGATGCCGGCGTCGTTGCCGCCGAGCTCCAGCGTCAGCCGCTTCAGCGTGCTGGCGGCCGACCGCATGATGGCCTGGCCGGTCGGGGTCGAGCCGGTGAATACGATCTTGCGGATTCCGTCGTGCGCCGACATCAGCGCGCCGAGCTTGGCGTCGCCGTCGCTGCCGGTGACGATGTTGACCACGCCGGGCGGCAGGACCTTGTTCATCAGTTCGACCAGCCGCAGCGTCGACAGCGGCGTGTAGGGCGAGGGCTTCGACACGACTGCGCATCCGCAACGGATCGCCGGCAGGATGTGCCAGACCGCGATCAGCATCGGCCAGTTCCAAGGCGTGATCGAGCCGACGACGCCGAGCGGCTTGCGGATCTTCTGGACGTTTCCGCCTTCGCCGCTCGACAGAACTTCGGGCTTTAGCGACAGGCTCGACGTGTAGCGGCTCCAGCCGACCGAACGCTGCACCTCGAACATCGAGCCGATGCCGCCGAGCGGTTGCCTGTCAAGC
>NZ_BADD01000538.1 GCF_000333455.1 Rhodopseudomonas sp. B29 | reverse complement strand
ATCGATTTCGTCGCGGTGTGCCGGACCTACGCCAGCGAGCTGGCGATCAACGAAGTGACGCTGCGCACCTATTCGGAGCTGCAGCAATACGTCGAGAAATCCACCGAGGCGCTGGTTCAGTCGCTGCGGGGCTCGGACCCGAAGGTGAAACCGTTCCGCCACATGCAGGCCGAGGCGGCGATTCGGTTCTGCGAACTGCTTTTCGGCGAGGATTATGCTTCGCTGATGCACCGCGCCGTCGAAAGCGCCATGGTGGTGGTCGAGCGCAAGCCGGCGCGGGCTGGCTAACCAGCGGTTGATTCAGATCAATTTTGGCCCGGCGAGCTGCCGTAACGGTGTCGCAAATGTCAATTGCGCCGCGGTTTTGGCCGTGGTGTAAGGCGCCGACCCGGCGCATCGCGCCGCGTAAGCGCGTCCCGCGCTCCACCCGGAACCGCTCAGCCGGAATTTCGCCTCGATGACGCTCTGGTTTGTGTTCGCGATGATGACGGCCGCCGCTGCCTTTGCGGTGCTGTGGCCGCTCGGGCGCGGCAGCCGCGCGGCGCTGGCGCAGGGCACCGAAGCGACCGTCTACAAGGACCAGCTCGCCGAAGTCGATCGCGACGCGGAGCTGGGTTTGATCGGGCCGGCCGAGGCTTCCGCTGCCCGCGTCGAAATCAGCCGTCGACTGCTCGCCAGCGATGAGGCCGAACGCGCCGCGCCCGTGGCGGCGCGTCGCGGGCCACGCCGTGCGGTGGCGCTGTTCGCACTGATCGGTCTGCCGGTGTTGGCACTGGCGATCTACCTGCCGCTTGGCTCGCCGTTGCAGGACGACCAGCCTTTGACCGCCCGGAAGCAAGAGCCGCCGCAGTCGCAGCCGCTCGACGCTCTGATCGCGCAGGTCGAGGCGCATCTCGAGAAAAACCCCACGGACGGTCGCGGCTGGGCCGTATTGGCGCCGGTGCTGGCCAAGACCGGCCGGCTTCCGGATGCCGTGCGCGCCTATCGCAACGCCATCACTTACGCCGGCGACAGCGCCGAGCGTCGCGCCGATCTCGGCGAGGTGATTGCGGCCGCCGCCGGCGGCGTCATCACCGACGAGGCCAAGTCGGAATTCGAGCGCGCGGTGAAGCTCAATCCCAACGAGGCCAAGGCCAACTACTTCCTCGGCCTCGCCGCGGAGCAGGACGGCCGACCGAAGGACGCGGCTGCGACCTGGCGCGGGATGCTCGAAAAGGCCGGGCAGGACGCGCCGTGGCGGCCGATGGTGCAGGCGCAACTGGCGCGTGTTGAAGGCGCCAAGATGCCCGATCTGCCGGAGGGCGCTGCTGCCGCGGCGCAGAATATGAGCCCGGCCGAGCGCAGTGCGATGATCCAGGGCATGGTCGACAAGCTCGCCGCCAAGCTCAAGCAGAACGGCGACGACGTCGACGGTTGGTTGCGGCTGGTCCGCGCCTACATGGTGATGGGCGATGCCGAAAAGGCCAAGGGTGCTCAGGCCGAAGCCCGGCAGGCGGTCTCCGGCAATGCCGAGCGACTGAAGCAACTCAACGACGGCTTGAAGAATCTCGGGCTCGACGGCTGATGGTGCGTGTTTCGGCCAAATTGCTGCAGCAGCCTGCGGATGGCGCGATCGAAATAATCGGCGGCTACGGTCGCCAAGCGAAGGCGGATCATGACGCGTAAACAGCGGCGGTTGGTGATGATCGGCGGCGCGGGCGTGGTGCTCGCGGTCGCGGTCGGGCTGGTGCTCAATGCGCTCCGCGACTCCATCGTGTTCTTCTCGACGCCCAAGATGGTGGCCGAGCAGCACGTCGCCGCCGGCAAGCGCTTCCGGCTCGGCGGCGTGGTCGAACCCGGCTCGGTCAAGCGCGGCGATCAGTTGCAGGTGTCGTTCAAGGTCACTGACGGCGACGCGACGCTGCCGGTCGCCTTCAAGGGCATCCTGCCCGATCTGTTCCGCGAGGGGCAGGGTGTGGTCGCCGAAGGCTCGCTCGACAAGGCCGGCGTATTCGAGGCCGACACCGTGCTGGCCAAGCACGACGAGAAGTACATGCCGAAGGAGGTCGCCGACGCGCTGAAGAAGCAGGGCCACTGGAAGGACGATTACGAGAAGAAGCCGCCGAACGCGACTTCGGCCAACGCGACGTCGGCCAGTGCCGCGGAGGCCACCAAGTGATCGCCGAGGCGGGCCACTACGCGCTGGTGTTGGCGCTGGCGCTGGCGCTGATCCAGTCGACCGTGCCGTTGCTCGGCGCGCGGCTCAATGATGCGGCGCTGATGAACGTTTCGCGCTCCAGCGCGCTGGCGCAGTTCCTGTTCGTCGGCGCCTCGTTCGTGGCGCTGACCTGGCTGCACGTCACCTCCGACTTCTCGGTGCTGAACGTCTACGAGAATTCGCACTCGATGAAGCCGCTGCTCTACAAGATCACCGGCGTGTGGGGAAACCACGAAGGGTCGATGCTGCTGTGGGTGTCGATCCTGGCGCTGTTCGGCGCTCTCGTCGCCGCCTTCGGCAACAACCTGCCGCTGTCGCTGCGCGCCCATGTGCTGGCGGTGCAGGCGTGGATCGCCAGCGCGTTCTATCTGTTCATCCTGATCACTTCGAACCCGTTCGTTCGCATCGCCAATCCGCCGATCGAAGGCCGCGATCTCAATCCGGTGCTGCAGGACATCGGCCTCGCGGTGCATCCGCCGATGCTCTATCTCGGCTATGTCGGGTTCTCGATCTCGTTCTCCTTCGCCGCCGCGGCTTTGCTCGAGGGCCGGCTCGACGCCGCCTGGGCACGCTGGGTGCGGCCGTGGACGCTGATGGCGTGGATCTTCCTCACGCTCGGCATCGCGATGGGCTCGTACTGGGCCTACTACGAACTCGGATGGGGCGGCTGGTGGTTCTGGGACCCGGTCGAGAACGCCTCGTTGATGCCGTGGCTGGCCGGCACCGCGCTGCTGCACTCTGCGCTGGTGATGGAGAAGCGAAACGCGCTCAAGGTCTGGACGATCCTGCTGTCGATCCTGACCTTCTCGCTGTCGTTACTCGGCACCTTCCTGGTGCGTTCGGGCGTCCTGACTTCGGTACACGCCTTCGCCACCGATCCGTCGCGCGGCGTGTTCATCCTTGCGATCCTGTGCGTGTTCATCGGCGGCAGCCTGTCGCTGTTTGCCTGGCGTGCCTCCGCGCTGAAGCAGGGCGGGCTGTTCGCGCCGATCTCGCGTGAAGGCTCACTGGTGCTGAACAATCTGTTCCTCACCACCGCCTGCGCCACGGTGTTCGTCGGCACACTGTATCCGCTCGCGCTCGAGGTGCTGACCGGCGACAAGATTTCGGTCGGCGCGCCGTTCTTCAATCTCACCTTCGGGCCCTTGATGGTGCCGCTGCTGATCGCCGTGCCGTTCGGCCCGCTGCTGGCGTGGAAGCGTGGTGACCTTATCGCTGCGTCGCAGCGGCTGATCGCAGCCGGCGTTGTGGCGCTGCTCGCGGTCGCAGTGGTGTGGGCCTGGACGACACGGGGAGCAGCGCTGGCGCCGCTGGCGATCGGACTCGCAGTGTTCGTCATCGCCGGTGCGCTGGTCGATGTCGCCGAGCGCATCGCTTTGTTTCGGACCGCGCCGGCGATCTCGCTGCGCCGTGCTGCCGGTCTGCCGCGCTCGGCCTGGGGCACGTTGTTTGCTCACGCGGGCCTTGGCGTGGCGTTGATCGGCATCGTCTGTGAGACGACCTGGAACAGCGAGCACATCGCTGCCATGAAGCCGGGTGATAGCGCGAAGGTGGCCGGCTACGAGTTCAAGTTCGATGGCGCCACCCAGCGTCAGGGACCGAACTATCGCGAACTGCTGACCAAGTTCTCGGTGAGCGCTGATGGCCGCGCGATAGGCGCTATGACGCCGTCGAAGCGCACCTTCACGACTCGTGGCTCGTCGACGACCGAAGCGGCGTTGATGAGCCGCGGCGTCAGCCAGCTTTACATCTCATTGGGTGATATCGCGGCCGACGGCGCCGTCACGGTGCGGATCTATCACAAGCCGTTCGTGCTGCTGATCTGGTTCGGTCCCGTGCTGATGGCACTCGGTGGCTTGTTGTCGCTGTCCGACCGCCGCCTCCGTGTTGGCGCGCCGAAGCCGGCCAGAGCGCCGCGTGCCCTGCAGCCGGCGGAGTAGATTATTTCTGGCCGCGGCTCCGGCGAATTTCGGAGACAGCTTTCTTTCTTTCGGCGAAACGCACCGGATCAGCCTCCTGCATCGAAATAGCGATTGGGGCGAGAAGGTCGATTGGCACATCGAGGCTCTTTGCGATCTTGCTGTGCAATTCGAACGGCCCCTTGCGTTTTCCGTTTTCGATCTCGGATAGATAATTCTGGGTGATTCCTACGCTTACGGCGAGTTCCATCTGCGTCTTGTTTTTCCAGTCGCGCAGTACTCGCACCGGATTTTCTCCATTGGCTATGCGTTCGACGATATTTATCGGTAAAAGCGGCGCACCGCCGGCGACGGTATCTCTCGCTTGCGCCACTACACGAGCCGTACCGGCATCCTCCAAGCTCTCCCGTTCGATCTCGCGCAGCCTCTCGTATTCGGAGCGCGGAAGGATCGCGACCTCGCCTGCCGGCGTCGATTGGAATTTGACCTTCATTGCGTCCTCTTCAATCGTAGACTTCGCGACGGTGGCCGACCGCCGCCACGATGATCGTGTCGGCTTCTTCGTAGAAGATGACGCGCCAGTCTCCGACACGAAGTCGTGCGCCGGTCTGCCCTTTCATCTTCTTGATATCGCCATTCCCGGTTGCGGCAAAAACGTCGAGCTTGGCCTTGATCCGTGCTCGGATTTGAGGCGACAGCTTCAGCCACTGGCGCGTGGCGGCCGGCGTGAAAGCGATCTCCATGACGGAAATATCGCACAAAGCGATATTTCCGTCAACCGTTTCTGAGGGCTATAGCATTTGGCGGGCCGGCGTCCCTGGCGTACATAACGGCCGCAACGCAAGAGGGAGACTGCGATGAAGCGAGTAGGGGCTCTGCTTTTTGTGCTGGGACTGTTGGTCCTGTCGATCCCCTCTGCATTCGCCGTGCAGCCCGACGAGGTGATGAGCAACCCGGCGCAGGAGGCTCGCGCACGCGAGCTGTCGCGCGAATTGCGCTGCATGGTGTGCCAGAACCAGTCGATCGACGAC
>NZ_BADD01000539.1 GCF_000333455.1 Rhodopseudomonas sp. B29 | reverse complement strand
ACAGGCAGCTTCAGAATGTTTGTCCAAAAAATTCTGCACAATCGCCCATCGCTTCATGCCGGGCTTCATAACCATCGAATGCACATTCAAAAAATCCCCCGACATCTCCGTAAATGATTTGACGTAAACCGAGCAGCTAATCACGAAATCGCGGCAGGACAACTCTACCGTCTTGCGATTGTCAGGGATGAAATCGGGGGAGAACGAAAAGTACGCCCAGCATGAAGGAAGTGGGCACTACCAAGGCGGTCGGAATTCGCGCCCAGCGTGAGGTCAGTGGCTTGAGCTTCAGCGCGTGACGCTCGATCAGGAAGTACGAGGCGGCGCCAAAGATAAGACCAAACGGGATGGTCAGCAGCAGGGCGGCGCCGCGGACGCCGTTGGCGTACATGATGAACAGCGGCGGCCAGTGCCACAGATAGACCGAATATGAGATCCGTCCGAGCCAGCGCATCGGCACGGATTCCAAAAACAGCGAGAACCCGGGGTTGTTGCGAACCGATGCGGCGGCAACCAATACTGCCGCGGCGATGAAGTCCAGCGTCATGCCGCCGAATAAGCGGGACGCGCCGTTCCATTCGGTGAATGCCGTGGTGAAGGCCAGGATGCCGATCGCGGCGGGCCACCAACGTCCGATCTGTATCAACCGTTGGTCACTTGCGAAGGCCAGCACGCAGCCGAACATCATGGCGTCTGCCCTGCAGACGAAGGCGTCGTACACGCTCATGACGTTGGCAGTGGTCTCGAACCGGTAAACGCCCCACAGCGCGACAGCGATCGCAACCGTGAGAAGAATGGCAACGATCCGACGCGACCGCTGGGTGGCCAGCAGCGCCAGCGCGCAGGCGGGCCACAGCATGTCGAACTGCTCTTCCATTGACAATGACCAGGTCGGAGCCAGATACATCGGGATGCTAGCCCTGCCGCACGTGTAGTCCGATATGAACGTCAGCGTGACGGCTAACTCCTTCACTAGAGCCGAGTACGGAATCATGAGGAATGGCGCGACCGCGCATAGCGCGAGGCACACACCGACCATCCTCAGAACGATGCGCAAGACGCTCCGCCAATAAAAGCCGACGAAGTCGATCGTGGCGTTGCTCTCATACTCCGCTAGCAAGATGCGCGAGATGCCGCAGCTACTACACAAGAAGAAGACTTGAACGCCGACATTGCCGCCCGTCATGTAGGGCAGGCCGGCGTGGCAGCCGAGCACGAGCGCGATCGAGATGCCACGCACGCCATCCAGTCCGGGAACGAAAGTGATCGAACGCGCGTCGGCACCGACGCTATTGGCGGGATTTGCGGGCCAAGGCGGCGAATAGGTGATGTCGGCTGGTTTCGTACGCGGAATTTGCCCGGAAATAATCAGGATGGGAAGCCCGCGTCCGGTCCCCCTGATCATCTTGCAAGAGAAAATCCCCGACATTGGAGCGCCGACATGACGTGCTTTGCTGAAGCGCTGGGGCGGTTATGGGTGGATGCGGACCGGAAGATTCCGGGGCTGCACGCCGGCATGATCGCGGCCGCGCCGGACGTGTTTGCCCGATACGGCGTCACCACGCCGCTGCTGGTCGCGCATGTCATGGCGCAGATCAGCCACGAATGCGGCGCCGGGCGCGACGTCGTCGAGAACCTCGACTACACGGCGCGCCGGATGATGCAAGTGTGGCCTGGCCGGTTTCCGACGCTGGCGAGCGCCGCGCCTTACGCCCACGATCCGCAGGCGCTGGCCAAGAAGGTCTATAACGGCCGCATGGGCAATGCCCCTGGCTCCGACGATGGCTGGCGCTTCCGCGGTCGCGGCGCCGCGCAGACCACCGGACGCGACGGCTACGCGCGGCTGGCGAAGGCGACCGGGCTCGATCTCGAGAACCAGCCCGACCTCGTCAACGACCCGCGCTATTTCCTGAATTGCGGCGTCGCCGATTTCGTCGGCTGCGGCTGCCTGCCGTTCGCCAGGGCCGACGACATCGTCGGCGTCACGCGCCGGCTCAACGGCGGGCTGACCGGGCTCGATCAACGGCGCGCCTGGCTCACCAGATGGAAGGCCGCTCTCGGGCCGGCGCCGGTCGTCGTCGCGTCGCCTCCGCTTGCGCCCGAACTGCCGAGCGCTTCGCCGCCCGCCGCTGCCGCATCGGCGTCGCATTCGTCGCGGTGGCAACTACTGATCGCCGCGATGGCCGCGGCTTTGCGGAGGACATGAGGATGGATTGGTCCGATCTCGCCAAACAGGTGATTGCGCTCGGCGCGCCCATGCTCGGCTCAGCGTTGGGCGGCCCGCTCGGCGGCGCGGCCGGGCAGATCCTCTCCGAGGTGGTCGGCGCGGCGCAGCCGACGCCGACCGCGGTGCAGACCTGCCTGCCATCCGCATCCCCGGACAAGATCGCCGAGGCCGAGGCGCGGTGGTGTGACGCGCTACGCGCCGAGGCCGAGACTCAGCGCACTGCCATTGCCGAGACCCAGGCGACGATCCGGGCCGAGATCGCCTCGAGCGATCCGGTGCAGCGGTGGTGGCGGCCGGCCTACGCGTGGGAGCTGACGCTGGAATGCGCGGCGCTGTGGGCCGTTCTGGTGCACGAATTCTGGACCGGCGACGTCCAGACCATCAACGCGCTGACCGGCGCGACCGCGCTGCTGGTGGCCTATTGGGGTTTCCGATTCGGCGTGTTAGGCGTCTATATCAGCGGCCGGACTCGCGAAAAGGTCTCCGCCGCGACCGGTCAGGACGGCTCGGGTGTGATCGGTGAACTGGTCAAAGCGGTTGCGGGCAAGACGCTCGTGAAGAAAAAGTAATTCGGTGGCTTTTCTGGCGTTCATCGGGCATTCACGCCGCCGGCGCTCATCTTACCGCACTGCCGGCGCCTGGTCTGCCGGCACGTTGAACCAGCGGAGTTGAACGTGCGCCTGCTCGTCGTCGAAGACGATCCCGACCTCAATCGTCAGCTCACCACGGCGCTCACCGACGCCGGCTACGTCGTCGACCGCGCTTTCGATGGCGAGGAGGGGCACTTCCTCGGCGATACCGAGCCGTACGATGCGGTGGTGCTCGACATCGGCCTTCCCAAGATGGACGGCATCTCGGTGCTGGAGGCATGGCGGCGTAATCAGCGCGCCATGCCGGTGCTGATCCTCACCGCCCGCGACCGCTGGAGCGACAAGGTCCAAGGCTTCGACGCCGGCGCCGACGACTACGTCGCCAAGCCTTTCCACCTCGAGGAAGTGCTGGCGCGAATTCGCGCGCTGCTGCGCCGCAGCGCCGGCCACGCGCAATCCGAGCTGACCTGCGGCCCGGTGGTGCTCGATACACGGACCGGCCGCGTCAGCGTCAGCGGCAATCCGGTCAAGCTCACCTCGCACGAGTACCGGCTGCTTGCTTACTTGATGCACCATACCGGCCGCGTGGTGTCGCGCACCGAGCTGGTCGAGCATCTGTACGATCAGGACTTCGATCGCGACAGCAACACCATCGAGGTGTTCGTCGGCCGTGTCCGCAAGAAGCTCGGCGTCGACATCATCCAGACCGTGCGCGGGCTCGGCTATCTGCTGTCGCCGCCGGCCGGCGCAACCTAGCGGAGGGTGGCGTTGCGCCTGTTCGGCGGCAGGACCGCATCGTCAGACCGCTCCTCATCGCTCGCTACGCGTCTGTTTCTGTCGGCGACCGCCTGGGTCGTGGTGATCCTTGCCATTACCGGCATCGCATTGTCGTCGCTGTATCGGCAATCCTCCGAGCGCGCGTTCGACCGCCGCCTCAATCTGTATCTGCGCACGCTCATCGCCGAAGTCGCCACCCCCGACGTCAACTCCGATCAGTACCAGTCGCTCGGCGAGCCGCTGTTCGATCTGCCGCTGTCGGGCTGGTACTGGCAAGTGGTCCGCACCGACACCGACAAGGTCGATCCGCGCGCCTCGCGGTCGCTGTGGGATCGCAAGCTGCCGAAGCTGGAGGATCAGGGCGTCGAGCTCAGCGCCTCGGGCGTGCGCCAGGGCTATGTCGAAGGCCCGGAGGGGCAGACGCTGCGCATGGTCGAGCGGCCGGTCGATCTCGGCACCGACGGCAAGTACGTCGTCACGGTCGCCGGCGACGCCACCGAAATTTTCGAAGAGACCCGGACGTTCGATTACTATCTGGCCGGCACCTTCGTGGCGCTGTCGATCGGGCTGTTGCTGACGACGATTTTCCAGGTCCGGTTCGGCCTCGCGCCGCTCAAGCGCATTTCGGACTCCATCGCCGATATCCGCTCCGGCCGCGCCGAGCGTCTGGAGGGAGAGTTTCCGGTCGAGATCGCGCCGCTGGCGCGCGAGACCAATGCGCTGATCGAGGCCAACCGCGAGATCGTCGAGCGTGCCCGCACCCATGTCGGCAATCTCGCTCACGCCATCAAGACGCCGCTGTCGGTGCTGGTCAACGAAGCGGCTGCGCGGCCGGGCGATCCGCTCGCCGCCAAGGTGCTGGATCAGGCCGAGGTGATGCGCAGCCAGGTCGCGCATCACCTCGAGCGCGCCCGGATCGCGGCGCGGCTGACCGTGATCGGCACCATCACCGAGGTCGGTCCGGTCATCGAGGCGTTGCGCCGGACCATGGAAAAGATCCACCGGGCGCGCGACGTCACCATCCATTCCGAGGTCGCCCCCAATCTCAAGTTCCGCGGCGAACGCCAGGACCTCGAAGAGAATGTTGGGCAATCTGGTCGACAACGCCTGCAAATGGTCCGCCGGGCGCGTGTTCATCGAGGTCACCGTCAGCGGGCCGATGATGCACATCCTGGTCGATGACGACGGTCGCGGCCTGTCGGACGCGGAGCAGGCCCAAGTCGCCCGCCGCGGCCAGCGGCTCGACGAGTCCAAGCCGGGCAGCGGCCTCGGCCTCGCCATCGTTACCGATCTGGCGGCGCTTTATGGCGGGGAACTCAAATTCGGTCGCGCGCCGATCGGCGGCCTGCGGGCGGAACTGACGCTGCCAGCGGCGTGACGCTTGCAGCCAAGCTCGCCACAGCGTCGCCAGAATTTGCCGGTTGGTTGGTGTCGGGGTATCGTCGAATTCCGACGCGATGTGGGATCGTCTGGGGAACGGAATGGGGAAGCTGTCGCTGACGCCATCGGCTTGGCCGCTGATGCTATGCGCGCTCGCGCTGGCGGGCTGCGACCGCACGACCGGGCTGGCCGCGCGCGTCGATTCTTTCACCAGCACGGCGACCTCCAATTTCGGCCACAGCGATTCTGCCGCGGCGGTCGATAGCGCCGCCATGGGCGGGCTGATCGGTCCGAAGATCGGCGCGCTGCTCAATGCCGAGGACCGGCGGCTGGCCTATGCGGCCGAGCTCGAGGCGCTCGATAACGGCGAATCCGGAGCGCCGGTGCCCTGGAAGAATGCGACCTCCGGACGCTACGGCAATATCGTCCCGGGCCCGGCCTATGCGCGGCAAGGTGCAACCTGCCGCGGCTTTCAGCATGCAGTGACCATCGGCCGCCAGATCGAGATCGCACGCGGCACGGCGTGCCGCTCGCCCGAAGGGCAATGGACGGCACAGGGCTGACTGCCAAGGGGCCGCGCCGCCATCTCCGTCGAAGAGCTTCACCTTCCGCATGAGCCGCGGCTAATTTTCGGTTGGTGACCAACGGGTTGTCGAATTGATCTGGCGCTGCTGCACAGCCGCGCATGCGCTCGTTTTGCGATCACCTCAACCGCTTCTTAACGCGGAGGCTGCTATCGAGAGTGCAGCGCCCCGAAGAAGCTGGGTTGGATGGACGTCCGGCCTTCCGGCCGCCGTGTAGATTTTGCGTGGGATGAGCCAGACACCGACCGAGCGGCTGAGAGATTATTTGAGCCAGCTGCCGCCGCAGTCGCAGGCGCTGCTGATGCGAGAGTTCGAGCGCGCGCTGGAGCGCGGCGACGACGTCGCGGTCGCGAGCTTCGTGCTGGAGGAACTGCGGAAGATCGTGCGCAGCTCCGAAGACGACACCAAGCCCAGGACTGAAGATCCCGCGCGGCTGATGTTCCGCTGCCTCGAACCTTTCCTGATCGATGCCAACCGCGAGCCGCGTCCCGGTCAGATCCGGCGCAATTCGCTGACATCGATCTGGCTATGGCTGGAGAGGGAAGGCATCCCGGACCAAGTTCGCGAGTTCCAGGGCGGTTTGGTCGCGCTGCGCGGCGGTAGCGCCTCACAGGTCGAGCAACTGGTGCGCAAGCTCCAGGCCGCTGCTGCCGAAGCCATCGAGAAAGTCGTCAACCCGCCGCCGGGCGTCGATCGCCAACGTTCGATGTCGCGCGTCGGCCCGCCGTCGGCGGTCGAGGATCTGGTGCCGATCGGCGCTGCCCTGAAGAACCGCGACGCGCTCGACAGCTTTAATGGCAAGCTCTCCAGCAATCTGCGGACGTTCGGCGACTCGCAGGTCAATTCGATGCTGGCGGCGCTGAACGTGCCGGCGCTGCAGACGCCGATGATGCTGCCGTTCGCGCTGTCGCTGATCCTGCAGCATCTCAGCCAGCCATGGCAGATCGTGCGCCTGGCGCTCAAGGTTGCCGGGTCGGACGACGAGATCAGGGTGGCGGCGACGCCCTTTGCGGTTGCCGTCACCATGGCGCTGCACGATCTGGCTCAACTCACGAACGAACTGCGCGAGGAAATCCGCCGCGGCCATTACGGCAACGTCGCCGAAAAACTGAAGCTCATCCACGACGGGGTCCGCGGTCTGCGTACCGAGCTCGACCTGCGCAGCGACTCCAATTGGGGCAAGCAGCTCGCGTCGATCCGGGTGGAGATCTCCAACGCAGTGAAATCCGAGATCGAAAGCGTGCCCGGCCGCGTCCGCCGGCTGCTGCGCCAGCGGCCCGACAAGGACATCGCGCCCGGCGCCAAGCTCGACCAGCTCGAGATCGACGAGGCGGCCGCGCTGATCGATTTCGTCGCGGTGGCCGGACCTCGCCAGCGAGCG
>NZ_BADD01000540.1 GCF_000333455.1 Rhodopseudomonas sp. B29 | reverse complement strand
TGGTGACGAACGCCGAACTCGCCACCATGGCCAACGGGACCACGAAAGTGCCGCACCACGGCCGGCACCGGCGCCCCGGAGGATTGCAACGCGGCGCAGATGCGCTCGCTGTTGTCGCTGGTCGTCGGCGCCAATGTTCAAGCCTGGGATGCCGATCTCGACGCCTTCGCGCTCAAGACCGCGCCGACCGGCGCCGTGGTCGGCACCACGGACAGCCAGACGCTCATCGGAAAGACCTTCAACTGCGCGAACAACACCTGCACGGTTCGGATCGGGTCCGACGTCACAGGCCTCGGCACGGGCATTGCCGCGGCGCTGGCGATCAACACCGGCAGCGCTGGCGCTCCGGTGCTGTACAACGGCGCCGGCGGTACGCCGTCCAGCCTCACCCTGACCAATGCGACCGGGCTTCCAATCTCCGGTCTCGCCGGTCTCGGCACGGGCGTCGGCACGTGGCTGGCGACGCCGTCCAGCGCCAATCTCGCGGCAGCGCTGACCGATGAGACCGGCACGGGCGCGGCGGTGTTCGCTAATTCCCCGGCCTTCACCGGGACGCCGACCGTACCGACCGCAGCGCCCGGTACCAACACGACGCAGGTAGCCAGCACCGCTTTCGTCACTTCCGCTGTAGCCGCCTCGACGGCGGGCGTATCGCAGCTCAACGGACAGACCGGAGCGGTGGTGCTCAGCACACCGCCTCAGGGGCGGCTTACGCTGGCGAGCGGAACGCCGGTGATGACGTCGTCGCAGGCGGCGAAGACGACGATCTATTACACGCCGTATCTAGGCAACATGGTGCCGCTCTACGACGGCTCCAACATGGTGCCGACGGCGTTCTCAGAGATCTCGGTCGCGACGACGGACACCACGAAGAACCCCGCCGCGATCGGAGCCAGTAAGATCAACGATTGGTTCGTCTGGAACGACGGCGGCACGCTGCGGCTGTCTCACGGCCCGGACTGGACCAACGACACGACGCGCTCAGCTGGCACCGCGCTGGTTCGCGTCAACGGTATCTATCTCAACAACGCATCGATCACCAACGGCCCTGCGGCGCAGCGAGGCACCTATGTTGGTACAACGCGAAGCGACGCGTCGGCCTATCTCGATTACATCCCCGGCTCGTCGGCTGCGGGCGGTGGCGCCGCGGTTTACAACGTCTGGAATGCATACAATCGGGTTCTGGTCGTTGCGGATGTTAACGACAGCACCAGTTCGTGGACTACTGGCAGTAGCACGACACCAAATTCGCTTAACGGTTCTACCAACAATCGCGTCAGTTTCGTTTCGGGTCTCGCCGAGGACGGGATCACGGTGTCGATGTCAGCATACACGGTCCCGGCTTCAGCAATCGGATCATACGGCGGGTTCGGCTTCGTGATGGATGGCACGTCGTCCAACGACAAGGCGGCGTCCTCAGGCAGCGTCAGCACATTTGGAAATCCGGGAACGATCTCTTGCGTCGGCGGCTACGCACCGCAGATCGGATTCCATTACATCCAGATGATGCAAAACAGCGACGGAACTAACAGCACGACGATCCTCGGTGCGGCGAACATGAGCTTCGCAGCAACGCTGCGGATGTAGAATAGGAGAATGACCATGCAGCTTGGTAACAGCTTAGTTCGCGGGTTGACTGGCTTTTCTGATCCGGCAGTGCCGGGTTGGCAGTTGAAGCTGAAAGCGAAGGCGGTTGACTTACTCAATCCTATTACCAACTAGGTTATCAGAGCTCGTGACGTCCCCGAGACGGTTTGCTGGCTGCCTAGCGCGGGTTCGGAGCCGGCGTGAGAGTGATGCCGTCGGGGTGCTGGCAGAACTTCTCGTGACAGGGCTGGGAGCATGAAGTTTCAGCGGCGACAGCGGCGACGGTTCCGAGCGTCACGGCGGCAATCACCGGCACCTTGCGGAAGAAGTTGAAAGTCAGCTTGGCGATGTCCGACGGCGAAAGCGGTTCTTCGAACTGGTGCATGGCAGCCCTCTGCGCTGCCCGGCTGGTGCCGGGTGGTTGACATCAGCAGCAGAGTTTGCTGACCCCGTTATTTCGTCCACGCGGTTCATGAGGCCGCGCTTCTACTAGACCTTATTACCGGGCCACCCGACATAAGAGCCGGTAACCTCTGCTGCCTTCGATCGCGTTAACAGGTGTCACGCCGCCAACGCGGGCAGAACCCTATTCGCACAACGATGCCGCGTAAAGAGTCCCATTGCCCGCGCCGGGGCAATGATGGGCGTCAAATTCCCTTCCGGCGCCGCTCAACCAAGGATTCCACACCATGACCATCGCCGCCCTCGTGGCCGGCGGTCCCCTGCGCATGGGCGCGCAAGGAGAGGCCGTCCGTCAGCTTCAGCTCGCGCTCAAGGCAATCGGCTACGCGCTGACCGGAACCGGATACTTCGGCCCGGCGACGGACACTGCCGTCGAGACCTTCCAGCGCCGCGCCGGGCTCAAGGTTGACGGTGAGGTCGGCCCGCAGACCGCGTCCGCGCTCGATCGCGCTCAGACCGCCCCTGCGGTGGTCCAGCAAGCCACCCCGGTTGAGGTCGGACGTCCGCTGTGGCTGGAAGCGGGGATCAAGCTGATCAACGTCAAGGAAGCCCCCGGCGCCACCGACAACCCCGAGATTCTCGATTGGGCGAAGGAAGAGGGCGGCGACATCGCCCGCGAGTACAAGCACGACTCGATTGCCTGGTGTGCGCTGTTCGCCAACCACATCCTGACGAAGGTCGGATTGAAGGGCACCGAGACGCTATGGGCGCTCGACTTCGCCGGTCACTGGCCCGCGGTGAAGCTGCCCGGCCCGGCTGTCGGAGCGTTCGCGCCGATGAAGCGCACCGGCGGCGGCCACATCATCTGCATCGTCGGCCGCGATCAGCACGGCAACGTCATGGGGCTCGGCGGCAACCAGGGCGACAAGGTTTCCATCGCGCCGTTCCCGCAGAGCCGGCTCAATCAAGGCTTCTGGTGGCCGAAGGACGTTCCTCTGCCGCTGCAAATCGGCTTCGCCTCGCTGCCCCTGGTGCGCAGCGACGGCCGAGTCTCGAGCAACGAGGCCTGATAGATGAAGGGCGAGAACCAGGCCATTCGCGAAGCAACCGGCGCGTTCTGCCGGTCCATTCTAGATTCGATCCTTCCGGCTGTTCGTACTGCTGCGCGATTCCACGGCTACGCCGTCACGGTACACGGAAGCCTCAAGCGCGACATCGACCTTGTCGCCATCGCATGGACTGATCAGGCGGTCCCCGCCGAATATCTTGCAGAGGTTGTGTGCGGGGCCATCTCCGGCGTCCTCGGAAACTGTATCCGCCAGAGTGAAAAGCTCACGCCAAAGCCGCACGGGCGCGTGGCCTGCACGCTGATTCATCCCGGGTTTGTCGGTGAGATCGACCTAAGCATCATCGGTCCGCGTACCAGTTCCGAGGCCTGACCCATTCCCGCGCGCCGGCGGGCCTCCGGCGCTTCCTCGAAGGACAACATCCATGCACATCTCTGACGCCAATCTCGGGCGGCTGATCGGCCTTGCCGCGGTCGCTGTGTTCGTTCCCGTCGTCGCCCTCGCTGCCGATGGCAGCGTCACCATCCCCTACGGCCAGATCGTGAGCGACTGGCTGCCGTTCGTCGCCTCTGGGCTCGCCGCGCTGGTGGCGTGGGGCTTCCGCCAGCTGCCCGGCAACGTCGCTGCGATCCTCGGCAATGGCCGCGTCGAGCTGCTGCTCAACAACGCGATCGGATATGGCCTCAACGCCGTGGCCGGCGCGACCAAAGGCAAGACGCTGGACGTCGCCGTCGGCAACAAGGTGCTGGCGGAGGCGCTGCAATATGCGATCGACAACGCGCCGGCATGGCTGCTGAGCTGGGCCGGTGGTCCGGAAGGGCTGGCCAAGAAGATCTGGGGCCGGCTCGATCTCGCGCCCGAGGCCGATGCCAGCGCGGTGAAGATCGCCGCCAGCCTCATCACCACCAAGCCGTAGCCCATGGGCTCGCTGTTCGCGGGGGCGGCCGGCGCCGCCCTCCTGAAGGTCCTGGCGCCGATCATCGAGGCGCTCCTCAACGGCATCGGCCGGTCGTTCAACGACTGGCTGGCCCAGAAGCGCGCCGAGCAAGCCCAGCGCGAGCTGGGCGCGGCACAGACCACATCCACCATCAACAAGGAGAGCGCCGATGCGGAGCGTCGTGCAAGCGAGGTTGCGGTCAATCGTCCTGATGTCGGCGCTGTCGTTGCCGGCATGGAGCGTGGCGACGCCTTCTGATGCGATGGGCTCGTTTCCGCACGATGCGCCTGAGGTGGTGGTGCAGACGAAATGCCCTCCGCTTCGGAGCTATGCGCCGGCGACGGTGAAGAAGGCCGGCGGCGAGCTGCGCAAGCTTCTCTCCGCCGATCCGGGCGCGGCGGCGCCATCGATGATCGCTGACTACAAGCTATTGCGGGACCAGTGCCGCGCCTATGGGAAGTGAGCAATGGAATCCGTCTCCTGGTCGACGATCGGCGTGGCCGCAGGGCTCATCGGCCTGTCACTCACATTCGCGGGGTTCTGGATGAGAATCGCTGGGCAGATGAGTGACGCAAAGGCAAGAGCCGATGCAGCGATGGAAGAGGCGAAGAGTTCGGGCCTGCGCGCTGTGCAGGCGAACCTCAAGATTGACGCTCTGCAAACCGAGCTGTCGACCTTCCAGCGCTACGCCGAGAAGGAGTTCGCCAACCACGACGACCTAAAGCAGCTCGCCAACCACAACGACTCCCAGTTCTCCGACATGAAGAACGACCTGCGCGGTATCACCCAGCGGCTCGACAAGTTGCTCGAGCGCGGGTTCCCGCCGGTGAGCGCGTGATGGCTCCCAGATGCTGAAGCTGCTGTTCTCCGCCGCAGTGACCGCCGTCGCCCTGGTGGGCCTTGTGGTCGCGATCGTCGCTTGGGCGTGGACGGCCTGCAAGATCGGGCGAGCGCGCCGATAGCCTTTCATCACCAGCGCATAATTCAGCACCGCTGCCCGAAAGGGTGGCGGGGCCTTTTTGCGTTTCTGGACTAGAACATGACGGGAACATCGCTGTGTCAGCCATGTGTCACAGCAACCCGATGTTCTATGCGCGTTCACTGTCGATCAGGCATGAACACGCATGGACCGAAAGTCTCACAATCTAGGTTCTTGCGGTTTTGCTAGGCTTCCTGTACGCCCAGAGGCGGGAAACCTCTCCCCACCGAGAGGCAGCTATCTGGAAGGATAGACTATGACTGTAGCGAAGCCCGCTTCGCGGCCCAATGCGCCGCAATTCTCCTCCGGCCCCTGCGCCAAGCGCCCCGGCTGGTCCCCCGAAAATCTCAAGGACGCCCCGCTCGGCCGCTCGCATCGCGCGAAGGTCGGCAAGGCCAAGCTCAAGCTCGCCATCGACCTGACGCGCGAAGTCCTTGAAGTGCCGGCGGACTACAAGATCGGCATCGTTCCTGCGTCCGATACCGGCGCCGTCGAGATGGCGCTGTGGTCGATGCTCGGGCCGCGTCCCGTCACCACGCTCGCCTGGGAATCGTTCGGCGACGGCTGGGTCGGCGACGTCACCAAGGAGCTGAAGCTCCCGAACGTCACCAAGCTCAAGGCTGGTTACGGCGAAATTCCCGACCTCTCGAAGGTCGATTGCAACACCGACGTCGTGTTCACCTGGAACGGCACCACCTCGGGCGTGCGCGTTCCGAACGCCGACTGGATCGCGGCCGACCGTGAAGGCCTGACGATCTGCGACGCCACCTCGGCCGCCTTCGCGCAGCCGCTGGATTGGCCGAAGCTCGATGTCGTCACCTTCTCCTGGCAGAAGGCGCTCGGCGGCGAAGCCGCGCACGGCATGCTGATCCTCTCGCCGCGCGCCGTGGCCCGCCTCGAGAGCTACACGCCAAGCTGGCCGATGCCGAAGATCTTCCGCCTCACCAAGGGCGGCAAGCTGATAGAGGGCATCTTCCAGGGCGAGACCATCAACACCCCGTCGATGCTGTGCGTCGAGGACTACATCGACGCGCTCAACTGGGCTAAGTCGGTGGGCGGCCTCAAGGGCCTGATCGCCCGCGCCGACGCCAACACCAAGGTGCTGACCGACTGGCAGGCCAAGGCCAAGTGGGCCGACTTCCTGGCCGCCGATCCGGCGATCCGCTCCAACACCTCGGTCTGCCTCAAGGTGGTGGACCCGGCGATTACTTCGCTGCCCGCCGAAGCTCAGGCCGACTTCGCCAAGAAGCTGGTCGCGGTCGTCGAGAAGGAAGGTGCCGGCTACGATCTCGGCGCCTATCGCGACGCCCCCGCCGGTCTGCGCATCTGGTGCGGCGCCACGGTGGAGGCGAACGACGTCAAGCTGCTGACGCAGTGGCTCGACTACGCGTTCGAGACCACCAAGGCCTCGCTGTCGCAGGCGGCGTAAGCGTCGACCTTTCGTCTGATCGTCTTCGTCTCATCGTCATGGCCGGGCTTGACCCGGCCATCCATCCTTGAAGATGGACCCGCGGGTCAAGCCCGCGGGTGACGTCGGCAAATGCATCATTCAGCAACGGATCCCATCCCATGACCGCTCCCAAAGTCCTCATTTCCGACGCGCTGTCGGAAGCCGCCGTGCAGATCTTCAAGGATCGCGGCATCGACGTCGATTTCCAGCCGGCGCTGGGTAAAGACAAAGAGAAGCTCGCCGAGATCATCGGCAATTACGACGGCCTCGCGATCCGCTCCGCCACCAAGGCGACCGCGAAGATCCTGGAGAAGGCGTCGAAGCTCAAGGTGATCGGCCGCGCCGGCATCGGCGTCGACAACGTCGAGATTCCCGCGGCGACCGCCAAGGGCATCATCGTGATGAACACCCCGTTCGGCAATTCGATCACCACCGCCGAACACGCCATCACCATGATGCTGTCGCTGGCCCGCGAGATTCCCGCCGCCGACGCCTCGACCCAGGCCGGCAAGTGGGAGAAGAACCGCTTCATGGGCGTCGAGATCACCGCCAAGACGCTCGGCGTGATCGGCTGCGGCAACATCGGCTCGATCGTCGCCGACCGTGCGCTCGGCCTGAAGATGAAGGTGATCGCGTTCGATCCGTTCCTGTCGCCGGAGCGCGCCAAGGATCTGGGTGTCGAGAAGGTCGAGCTCGAAGACATCTTCAAGCGCGCCGACTTCATCACCTTGCACACCCCGCTGACCGAGAAGACCAAGAACATCATCGACGCGGCTGCCATTGCGAAGATGAAGAAGGGCGTGCGTATCATCAATTGCGCCCGCGGCGGTCTGGTCGACGAGGCCGCGCTCGCCGAAGCGCTCAAGTCCAAGCACGTCGCCGGCGCGGCGTTCGACGTGTTCTCCGAAGAGCCGGCGACCAGCAACGTGCTGTTCGGCCTGCCCAACGTGATCTGCACCCCGCATCTCGGCGCCTCGACGACCGAAGCGCAGGAGAACGTCGCGCTGCAGGTCGCCGAGCAGATGAGCGACTACCTGCTCAGCGGCGCCATCACCAACGCGGTCAACTTCCCGTCGATCACCGCCGAAGAAGCGCCGAAGCTGAAGCCGTTCATCGAACTCGCCGAAAAGCTCGGCTCGTTCGCCGGCCAGCTCACCGAGACCGGCATCACCAAAGTGACGATCACTTACGAGGGTGAAGTCGCCGAGATGAAGATCAAGGCGCTGACCTCCGCGGTGCTGTCGGGCCTGCTGCGGCCGATGCTGGGCGACATCAACGTCGTCTCGGCGCCGGTGATCGCCAAGGAGCGCGGCATGGTGGTTGACGAAGTCGTCCGCGCCGCCGAGAGCGACTACGAGAGCCTGATCACCCTGACGGTGACCACCGAGCAGCAGGAGCGTTCGGTGTCCGGCACCGTCTATGCCGACGGCAAGCCGCGCCTGGTCGACATCAAGGGCATCCGCGTCGACGCCGAGTTCGGCAAGTCGATGATCTACGTCACCAACGAGGACAAGCCGGGCTTCATCGGCAAGTTCGCCAGCCTGCTCGGCGACGCCAAGGTCAACATCGCGACCTTCAACCTCGGCCGCCACAGCGAAGGCGGCGATGCCATCGCGCTGGTGACGATCGACGGCCCGGCCCCTGCCGACGTCATCGCCAAGGTCCAGGCGCTGCCGCAAGTGAAGCAGGCCAAGGCGCTGGCGTTCTAAGGCTTTGGCGTTCTGAGGCGCTCACGTTCCACAACGAGTGGTTGATCAATCTCTCCTCCGGCAACGGGGGAGGGATTTTTCATGACCGCCCAATGGTCAAATGCGCAATTAGGCCGAAGGGTACGGTGCAGTAACCTCCCGGGAACATATCTCCGGTAGTCATACGAAGTCCCTCGCGCGCATCGCGTGTTCATCACCCGGGAGGCTTCGTTGAAACTGAGCAATCTTCGCATCACCCCCAAGCTCGGCCTGCTGGTCGCCGGCACGCTCCTGGGTCTGTGCGTCGCCGGCTTGTTTGCCGGCTACATGATGAAGCGCGAGATGCTCACTGCCCGGATCGAGCAGGCCAAGGCGATCTCCGAGATGGGCCGCAATCTGGCGCTGGGCCTGCAGAAGCAGGTCGAAGCCGGCGCGCTCACCAAGGACGCTGCGCTGGCGCAATTTGCCCGCGACGCCAGCGCTCTGACCTACGACAACGGCCAGGGCTATCTGTTCGCCTACACCAACGACGGTGTCACCGTCGCCACGCCGGACAAGAAGGCGATCGGCACCAATCGCATCGACGTTCCGACCAACAACCGTTTCCTGGTCCGCGAACTGCGCGACGGCGTTCTCAACGGCGGCAACGTCACTTTGTACTACGACTTCCGCCGGCCGAACTCGGAAGAGAACATCCGCAAGATGTCCTATGCGGTGGCCATCCCCGGCTGGAACATGTTCGTCGGCACCGGCGCGTATCTCGACGACATCGACGCCAAGCTGATGCCGATCTTCTGGGCGCTCGGAGTCTCGATCGTCGTGATCGCGCTGGCGTCCAGCCTGTTCGCCTGGCTGATCAGCCGCTCGATTACCCGCCCGCTCGGCGCGCTCGGTTCGCGCATGCAGACTCTCGCCAAAGGCGAACTCGAAGCGCCGATCCCCGGCGTCGAACGCAGCGACGAAGTCGGCGAGATGGCGCAGACCGTCCAGGTGTTCAAGGACAACGCGGTGCGGATCCGCGGCCTCGAGCAGCAAGAGCATGAGGTGCAGCAGCGCACCGCTGCCGAGCGCAAGGCGCTGATGCAGCAGATTGCCGACGAGTTCGAACGCAGCGTCAATGGTGTCGTGCGCAGCGTCGCCGACGCGACGCGGCACATGCAGGCAACCGCGCAGTCGATGACGGCGACCGCCAGCGACGCCAGCTCGCGCGCCGCCGCCGTCGGCAACGCGTCCGACTCGTCCGCCTCGATGGTCAACACTGTGGCTTCGGCCTCGGAAGAACTCTCGGCCTCGGTCGGCGAGATTTCGCGTCAGGTCGAACAGTCGCGCGAGATCGCCGGCAAGGCCGTGAGCGACGCCGGCCACACCAACGAGACCGTCAAGCAGCTGTCGATCGGCGCCGAGAAGATCGGCGAAGTGGTGCAGCTGATCCACTCGATCGCGTCGCAGACCAACCTGCTGGCGCTGAACGCCACCATCGAAGCGGCCCGCGCCGGGGAGTCGGGACGCGGCTTCGCCGTCGTTGCGTCGGAAGTGAAGGCACTGGCGAGCCAGACCGCCAAGGCGACCGAGGAAATCTCGGCGCAAGTTTCGGCGATGCAGTCGTCGACCTCGATGGCGGTGCAGTCGATCGCCGGTATCACCAGCACGATCGGCGAGATCAACAACATCACCATGGCGATCGCCAGCGCGGTGCAGCAGCAGGGCGCCGCGACGCGCGACATCGCCCGCAACATCCAGGCGGTGGCGGCCGGCTCCTCCGAGATCGGCGGTCACATCGGCGGCGTCAGCGCCGCCGCGTCGGCCACCGGCGACGCCGCCGCGCAAGTGCTGTCACACGCGCGCGCGCTCGACGGTCAGTCCGGCGCGCTGCAGGCCGCAGTCGATGACTTTCTCGGCAAGGTGAGGGCGGCGTGAGGAAATAACTGGCGTTGTTCGAAGAGGCTTCGGGCGGATATCGCCCGGAGCCTCCTTAATCTTCTGATTGCCAGAGAGGCTTTTCCACTCTTACCGGCGTCATCCTGAGGTGCCCGCTGGGCCGCGCTCAGCGCGGCGCGGCGGGCCTCGAAGGATGGGCCGCACGTGCCTTGTCCGCATCCTTCGAGGCGCGCTACGCGCGCACCTCAGGATGACGGCGCTGCGACTGAGGATGCTCCCTCGCTTCAATCACATGAGGACAGTGCTTCATGCCGCAGCCCTAACGACTTAGATACTTCGGTACGTTATTACTTCGGTCAGTTCATTGTTATTATGGCCGGAGTTCCATCCGTGAAATTCAGCAGTCTTCGCGTCACCCCCAAGCTTTGCATTCTGGTCGCCGTCACCATCCTGGGGCTGGCGGGCTCCGGCTTCTTTGCTGCGTCGATCGTCAAGCAGCAGATGCTCGAAGCGCGGATCGATCAGGTCAAGGCGTTCGTCGACAGCGGCGTCAACATGGCGAAGGGCCTGCAGAAGCAGGTCGCTGCCGGCGAACTCACCAAGGACGCGGCGATCGACGAATTCCGCAAGCGGATCGAAACGCTGACATACGACAACGGCACCGGCTATTCGTTCGTCTACACGATGGACGGCACGGTGGTGACGCTGCCTGGATTCCAGCGCGGCACCAACCGGCTCAACATTCCGGTCAACGGCCGGTTCGTCACGCGCGAGCTGCGCGACGGCGTCGCCGCCAAGGGCAGCACCCTGGCGTTCTACGACTTCCAGCGGCCGGATACCAAGGAGATGGCCCACAAGGTCGGCTACGCCGCCGCCATTCCGGGCTGGGACATGTTCATCGGCTCCGGCGCTTACCTCGACGATATCGACGCCAAGCTGCGGCCGATCCTGTGGGGCCTCGCCGCCGCCATCGTCGGCATCGGCGCATTCTCCACGCTGGTGGCCTGGTTGATCGGCCGATCGATCACCCGTCCGCTCGGCGCCCTCGGCAAACGGATGCAGACGCTCGCCGAAGGTCAGCTCGAAGCGCCGATCCCCGGCGTCGAGCGCGGCGACGAAGTCGGCGAGATGGCCCAGACGGTCCAGGTGTTCAAGGACAATGCGGTTCGCATCCGCGGTCTCGAACAGCAGGAGCATGAAGTCCAGCAGCGCACCGCGGCCGAGCGCAAGGCGCTGATGCAGCAGATCGCCGACGAATTCGAACGCAGCGTCAAGGGCGTGGTGAGTAGCGTCGCCGACGCGACACGCCAGATGCAGGCCACCGCGCAATCGATGACCACCATGGCGTCCGACGCCAGTACGCGTGCCGCCGCGGTCGGCGCCGCGTCCGACTCCTCGGCCTCGATGGTCGGCACTGTCGCGTCTGCCTCGGAAGAACTTTCCGCCAGCGTCGCCGAGATTTCGCGCCAGGTCGATCAGTCGCGCCAGATTGCCGCCAAGGCGGTGGATGATGCCGAACACACCAATGAGACCGTCCGGCAACTGTCGACCGGCGCCGAGAAGATCGGCGAGGTCGTGCAACTGATTCATTCGATCGCTTCGCAGACGAATTTGCTGGCGCTCAATGCCACCATCGAAGCTGCGCGCGCCGGTGAGTCCGGTCGCGGCTTTGCTGTGGTCGCGAGCGAGGTCAAGGCGCTGGCCAGCCAGACTGCCAAAGCCACCGAAGAGATCTCGGCACAGGTTTCGGCGATGCAGTCTTCGACCTCGACCGCGGTGCAGTCGATCGCCGGCATCACCGGCACGATCGGCGACATCAAC
>NZ_BADD01000541.1 GCF_000333455.1 Rhodopseudomonas sp. B29 | reverse complement strand
GCCGCGAGCGCGGGCAAGGCTGAGATCGTCAGGCTTTGGTGCCCAAGCGCGAAGGCGTCGGTACGGCCTGGCCGAACAACTGAGTATGAGGGGGCCGCGCGCCCCCTTTCCCCATCATCAATTCAGGAGTTCGGACCAATGGGAGAAGATACCGACAACAAGCCGCTGAGCGTCATCTATCACCCGGCGCCCGGCGAACCGAAGACGGTCGAGGCCTACGGCAAGACCTTCAAGGCTGGTGAGGCGCTGGAGATCGACCGCGAGCACCGCGACCGGATCGCCGGAAACCCGCATTTCGAGATCGAAGGCGAGAAGACCTTCGGAGACGATCTGCGGCAGCGGCAGGATGAGGCCACGATCGACGATGACGACGATCTGAGCTTCGACGACAACGTGCGGGCGAACCGGATCGAGGAATACGGCACCGAAGATCCCGAGCAGGCGCTGCGTTACCGGCAGGCCGGCGAGCAGAGTTTCGACGGCCGCGCCCCGACCCGCCGCCAGCGCCGGCCGTCGAAGGACGTCCTGCGCGAAGAGGCGAAGGCGCGCGCCGCCGATCATCAGGCCGACCAAGCAGAGGTCAAGCAGCTGCAGGCGGACGAGGAGTCGGCGGAAGCCGAGCGCCGGGCCCGGATCGAGCAGCAGCAGGCCGAGCAGCGCGCGGGCCACGCCGGTCTGCCGCCCGTCCAGCAGATCACCTGATCACCACCAGAGGAGAAGAGCGATGGCCTCGAAGCCGAAGCCTCGACCGAAGCCCCGTCCGGGCTGCTGACGACAACGGCGGGCGTCCCTCGGGGCGCCCGTCTCGTTTCAAGGGGTGACGCATGTCAACGTCCAGAACCGCATCCGATCTCGTCTATGAGGTCGCCGGGCTGCTCGGCATCCTAGAAGCCGGCGAGGCGCTCGGGCCTGTCGAGTTCGACACGATCGACAAGGCCATTGATCCCGTTCTGGAGGAGGTCTCCGACATCGCCTACATCGGCGACCGCGACGACATCCCAAACCGTTATTTCCAGACGCTGGCGCGGCTCGTCACGGTTCATGCCGCGGCGAAGTTCAGCAACGCGACGCCTGACATGCAGGCGATCCGCACCCACGAACAGCGCTTGCGCGAGCTGGCCGCTCAGGCCACGTCCGCCGACGTCGTCCAGTTCGAGGACTTCTGATGGTCGACGTCCCGTTTCCGCTGCTGTCGGCGCCGGGCCGGGCGCCGCAGGCCGCCGGTGGCCGGCTGGTGAACTGCTACCCGGAGAAGCTGTCGGCCACGGCTGGAAAGCCCTACGCCTATTGGCGCGTTCCTGGGCTCAAGGGCTGGGGAACCACGGCCGGGTCCGGCTTCCGCGGCGCGCTGGTGGTCGGCAACACGCTCTATGCGGTGATCGGGACGAAGGTCTATTCGTTCGCATCGACGGGCGGCGCCGGGACACAGCTCACCGGCTCTGTGACCGGGACACTGCCGTGCACCATGGCGCGCGACAATGCATCGACGCCGAACATCGTCATCGTGTGCCCTGGTGAAGGCGCGTTCATCGTCTCCGGGTCGGCGGTGTCGAACTATCCGGATTCGGACGTTGGTTCTCCGAACTCAGTCGTGTTCCACAAGGGCTTCTTCATCTTCACCTATGGCGATGGGAAGACGCGATCGAGCGACATCAACTCGACGAACATCAACACGCAGAACTACTCGACGGCCGAGAGCAAGCCGGACGCGCTGTATCGTGCCGTGCCGCTCGGGAACGGTCAGTATCTCCTCGCCGGATCATCGACCATGGAGGTCTGGGGCGGGCAGGTGAACGACACCGGGTATCCGTTCAGCTATGTGGCTACGATCGCGCGCGGAATCGTCGGTTCCGATGCGATAACCGGTGATCAAGATGGATGGGGCAAGGGCATCTTCCTGGTCGGAGACGACTTCAAGGTCTCGACGCTCGACGGCTACACGCCGACGCCGATATCAATACCTGACCTAGACCTGCTGATCGAACGAGAGCCCGACAAGACGCTGATCACGGTCGGCTGCTACGTGTCGCAGGGCCATGGATTCGTGGTGGTTCAGGCCCCGACCTGGTGCTGGGAATACGACACGACGCTGCAGACCTGGCACGAGCGGCAAAGCTACCTGCAGACCTATTGGCGCGCGCTGCGTCCGGTGAAGGCCTTCGACAAGTGGCTGTGCGGCGATCGGAAGAGCGGGAACATCCTGCAGATTGACGGCGCCTCACAGGACGAAGTCGGC
Source organism: Rhodopseudomonas sp. B29 (assembly GCF_000333455.1). Lineage (GTDB taxonomy): Bacteria > Pseudomonadota > Alphaproteobacteria > Rhizobiales > Xanthobacteraceae > Rhodopseudomonas. The sequence goes on along the minus strand of NZ_BADD01000541.1, from coordinate 6,487 downwards.
GACCCGCTCAAGATGCGGATCGAGACAGGACCGTTCGGCGCGTTCCCGAAGGCAGTCCGCATCAACGGGATTGAGCTGTACGTCACCAAAGGCGTCGGCATCGCGACTGGGGCAGACCCGGTGCAGACCGATCCGGTGGTCGAGATCGCTTGCTCGACTGATGGCGGAAACCGCTGGGGTAATCCGCGGCAGATCGCGGTCGGCCGGCAGGCGCTGACGAAGGGCCGCGTCAGATCCCAGATTTGGGGCCAAGCCGAGGTGCAGGGCGTGCGCTGGCGCTTCGACTTCTCGGCCAACGTCAATTTCGGCTTCATGGGAGCGGACATGCAGTCCGACACGCTGCTGTGACCGTCAAGAAGGCGATCCTGCCCGGCCCCGATGTCCCGGTTGTCGGGCAAAGCGGCCTGATGACGCCGTCCTGGTACGCGTTCTTTTCCGATCTGATGCGGCGCGGCGTGCTCGATATGCCGGACGTCGACAACACCACCGCGGCGATCGCCAACGGTCAGCTGCTGATCTGGGACACGTCCCGCGGCAAGTTCAAGCCGTATCCGTGAGGTACTTCTGATGGCTAGCTCCATCGATACGCTGTTCAACGGCGGCGCCGAAAGCCAGGCGGCCGACAAGAACCGCGCGCTCTACACCGATTACCTCAAGAACGGCTTCACCGATCTAGCGACGGGGCACGACAAGGCGACCGACTGGCTTTCGAACGCGCTGCAGTCCTATGCCCCGCTGTCCGATCTGGCGAAGAAGTACACATCCGGAACGGACATGTACCTCGACGCGCTCGGGCTCAACGGGCAGAGCGGCGCCGATGCGGCGACCGCGGCGTTTCAGAAGGGGCCGGGCTACGACTTCACGCTGAACAGCGGGCTCGACGCGATCAATCGGCGCCGCGCCTCGGCCGGCATGCTGGACAGTGGAAACGCGGACCAGGACGCGACGAAGTTCGCCACCGGCCTTGCGGATCAGACATATGGATCATGGCTCGATCGGCTGAGCGGCATCAACAACAACGCGATCAGCACGACCGGTGCGGTATCTGGCGCACAGGCCGGCGTTTATGGCTCGCTGGCCGATCTGGAGCAGCAGTACAACGCCGACCGGATCGGGCTGCGCGGCAACGCGGCGTCGGGCATGGCCTCGGCCAATAACACCGAGGCGGCTGGCAAGGCGGCGGGGGCAAAGAACCTGCTCGGGGCCGGCATGTCGCTGGCCAGCCTCGCGCTCGGCGGCGTCGGCGGCGCCGGCATGGGCAGCGCGATCCCTGGCGCCGTTGGTCCGACGTCGGTTGGCGGCGCTCCGCTGAGCGGCGGAACCGGTCTCGGCAAAGTCCTTTCGTGGTTTGGTGGCTGACCTATGGCAATCGCACCGCTCCAAATTCCGCAGCTTGGCGCCGTCTCGAGCGGCGTCGACTTCGCGCCGCTGGCGAACCTCGGCAAGGTGTACGAGGAGGCTGCACGCAAGCGCGCCCTGCAAGACGCGCTGGCCGGCGGCGTCGACACCAGCAACCCGCAGAGCCTTTCCGAGCTGGCGGCGCGCGTGCTGCCCTATGACTCGACCACCGGCCTCTCGCTGGCGCAGCTCGGCACCACGGCGTCGAACCGGCAGCAGGACATCGCTTGGCGCCAGCAGGAGGCCCAGCGCGCCCAGCAGAACGCAGACCGCTCCTATGGGCTGCAGGTGCGCGCCGCGGACCGTGCCGACGAAGGGCCTGTAGAGACGGCGGCGCAGCGCGCCCAGGCCGCTCGCGCGAACGGTGTCGATCCGGAATCGCCGACAGGCAAGGCTTACGTGCTGACCGGGAAGCTTCCGACTGCTGATTCCTCGGTGAGCGCCGAAGTCGAGCAGCGGAAAGCGGCCGCGGCGGCCAACGGCCTCGACCCGAATTCGCCCGGCTATCAGTCCTACGTGCTCACCGGGAAGATGCCGCGAGAGGATGCGCAGCCGCTCACCGCGACGGACAAGAAGGCCATCCTGGAAGCCGACGATAGGGTGCAGAGCGGCAAGCAGCTCATCGACAACCTGAACAAGGCCAAACGCATTTCAAAGGATGCGTTCTCTGGGCCGATGGCAGGGCAACTCGGCTATGCCGCGAGCTTTCTTGGCGCATCGAGCGATACCGGTAAGTCAGGCATCGCGACGCAGGAGCTGGACAACCTCATCACTGCTAACGCGCTGCAGCAACTCAAGGCCACGTTCGGCGCGGCACCGACTGAGGGCGAACGCAAGATCTTGCTCGACATTGAGGGATCGGTCGGGAAGCCCGACGCGGTGCGCCAGAAAATCTACGATCGCGCGATTGAAGCGGCCAACCGGCGTCTGCAGTTCGAGCAGCAGCGCGCTGACGAACTGCGAGGCGGATCGTTCTACAAGCCGACTGGGGGAACGTCGAAGGGCTCGACGCAGACGACAAGCGCAAACGGCGTGGCGGTGCCGAAGATCGGCGAACTGCGCGATGGCTACCGCTTCCGCGGTGGTGACCCTGCCGACCCGGCGAATTGGGCGAAGGCGGCTCAGTGATGGCGGGTCCGTGGGAAGCGTTCGGCGGCCCGGCAGCGCAAGGCCCCTGGTCGGCATTTCAGAAGCCGCAGGAGGCCGCACCGGCTGAGGATGTAGCAACCTTCGCCGATCGGTTCGGCGAGATGCAGGCACCCGCGCAGGCCCCGCAGCGCGGCCTTGCCAACGCCGTGACGGATATCCCTGGTGAGATCGCGGCCGCTGCCGGCGAGGCCGTGTCGAATCTCAAGGGCGTGACGAACCGCGGTCAGCAAGGCCCGGTCGAGGGACTGATCAACACCGGCAAGGCAGTGCTGGCCGTGCCTCAGCTCCTGATGTCTCCGATCACTGGCGCGGCGCGCGCGGTCGGCGGCAATCTGATGACCCAGGCCGAGCACGCCGCCGGCACGCTGATTAATCCCGAGGTGGCGAAGCGCGACAACCTCGATCAGATGTACGCCACGGCAAAGGGCGATGTGGACACGGCGATGTCGGCGGCAGCGCCTGGCAAGGTGCCGGTGCCGAAGGTCGCGCCCCCGACCATCCAAGAGCTGAAAGCGGCGGCGCGCGCCGGATACGAGGCGCCCGAGGTCAAGTCGTTGGAGGTGAAGCCCGAGACGCTGCGCGGCTATTCCGACACGGCGCGGGCCAGCCTGAACGCCGACGGGTTCGACGACGTCGTGGCGCCAAAGACCTTCGCGCTGCTCGACAAGCTGCAGAAGGTGCCGCCGTCGTCGCGCGTGACCGGCGACAACTTCAACAGCCTGCGCAAGACGCTCGGCAAGGTCGCGCAATCGCCAGACCCGGCCGAGCGCGCCGCGGCGTCACGCGCCATCGACCATCTCGACGACTTCGTGCCGACCATCTCCGGTAAGGACGTGCTGGCCGGCGATCCGGCTGCGGCCGCGGCGACGCTGGCCGAGGCTCGAGGAAATTACGCCGCGGCCAAGCAGGCCGAGAAGATCGACGGCAAGCTGGTGCAGGCCGAGGTTAGGGCCGCGTCGGCGAACAGCGGAATGAACGTCGCCAACACGATCCGCCAGCGCATGGCTGACGTAGTTCTGCGGCCCAAGGAAGCCCGCGGGCTGCGTCCAGAGGAGATCGCGCAGGCAAAGGCCATCTCCGAGGGGACACGCCCACAGAACGCTCTTAGGGCTGCCGGCAACATGATGGGCGGCGGCGGCGGCATCGGGGCAGCTGTGATCGGCGCAGGCGCCGGCGTCGCCACCGGCGGCCCTGGTGCAGTGCTTCCGCTGGTCGGCATGGCGCTGCGCGGCGTGGCGAACCAAATGACCGTCAGGCAGGCGCAGAAGCTGTCCGAGGCGATCCGTTCACGCGCTCCGCTCGCCAGTTCTGCCGCGAAGCTACAGCAGGCCGCCGCTGCCGCGCAGGGCAACCGGACGCCGCAGGCCATGGCCGGCCTCGTTCTGGCCGCCCGCAACCTTTCCACCAATCTGCGCAGCGCCGGGTTCAACGTCGGGACTTCCGACCTGATCCGCGGCCTTCAAGGGCCGATGCCCAGCGGCGCCGAGGACGAACAGCAATAGCCCGTAGGGATACGGGATCAGCAACCAGCACACGACCAACCAGACGAGCAACGCCGCCGGATATGGCGGCCTTTTCCTTTTCGAGGTCTCGATGATCAAGCGCGCAATCCTCGCCTCGGCGATGCTGGGGGCCGCGACCGTAGCACATGCGGCCGGCACCGTATCCGGCTTCTCGATGACGCCGCAGTTCGACACGCTGGGCAAGGTCGCGCCTGGATGCAAGCTGTACGTCTATCAGGCCGGCACGGTGGCGACGCCGCAGAACGCCTACCAGGACTCGGGTCTGTCCACGGCGCTGCCGAACCCGCTGAGCTGCGACGCCTCGGGCCGGCTTCCTCAGTTCTTCCTCGCCGACGGCCTGATCAAGCTGCGGCTCACCACATCGGCCGGGACGCCGATCGGGTCATGGGACAACCTGCTAGTCGTCGGCCCATCTGGCGGTGGTGGCGGTGGCGGAGTCATCGACCCCACGACGATTTACCAGACCGGCGACGTCAAAATCTCGTACGGCAGCGACGCGCTGGACGGCTGGGTCAGAATGAACGGCCGGACGATCGGGTCGGCGACCTCGGGTGCGACTGAGCGCGCCAACTCCGATACGCAAGCGCTGTTCCTGCATCTGTGGACCAACGATTCAGCCCTGACCGTGTCGGGCGGGCGCGGCGCATCGGCGGCGGCGGATTGGGCCGCGAACAAGACGATCGCGCTTCCAGACCTGAGAGGCCGCGTCATCGCCGGGATCGACGGCATGGGGTCAACGGCGAGCGGCCGCCTGTCGCTCAGCTCGTTCGGCACCTATCCGACTTATCTCGGCGCGAATGGAGGGTCGGATTATCGAACCATCGCGCGCGATCAGCTCCCGAACGTATCCCCGACGTTCTCCGGGTCATCCGGGTTGGTAAACGTCACATCTAGTGGTGGATCATATGTTCAAGGCGGTGTTGTCAACACCTCTCTCAACGGCGCCGGAACGCTGGTGGGCATCTCCACGTACTACAATTCCGGATATGTAGGATCGTCCGGCTACTTCACCCCGTCCGGTACGGTCGAATCCCTCAACGGCGGCGTCTCTCAACGGAATCTCTACACGGTGCAGCCCACCGTTCTCATGACGATCTATCTCAAGCTCTGAGGGCGGTTCATGGCGATCATCCTCAACAGCGCCGCGACGAACAATGCGGACTGGAAAACTCAATTCGAGTTCACCGACAGCGAGACGGGCGAAGATATCGACTTCACCGGCGCGTCGATCGAGGTCGAGGTCCGCGACTTCGACGGCTGCGCCCGCATCGTCGCGTCGACCGACAACGGCAAGGTTGCCATCACCGGCACAGGCATCTTCGAACTCACCGTTCCGGCGTCGGAAATGTCGGCGCTGGCGCCCGGCACGTACAAGGTCGGGGGCGTGTACCAGCTCAACGATGAACTGATCTCGCTGTTCACCGGAACGCTCACCATCATCGACGGGGTGGCTCGGCTGTGACGACACCTGTCCTCAGAATCAAGGTTCTGCCGAAGCCGGTCTTGCGCGGCAAGATGGACGTGCGCTTTCCGGCGAACGTGTCGGTTCAGGACTTCCTATCGCTGGTGCGGGCGAACGGCGAATACGCGTTCAGCATCGACTACACGCAGCTCGACGCGGCGGCTATCAACGACCCGACGGCCTTCTACGTCGCGGTTCTCGACGGCGCGGCAGGGCAATACCGGATCGCGTCGCTGTCCGAGCTGGTGCAGTCGACCACGCAGATCGTCCAGCACGTCACGGCGGCCGGCCCGGTCGACATCGCCCCGAATGCCGGGATCGTGCTGGTTGACCAGGCAGTCGGCGCGCCGATCACGCTGAACCTGCCTCTGGCGTCCGCCAAGACCTGTCCGGTGCTGATCTCCGATTGGAAGGGCGACGCCGGGACCAACAACATCACCGTGACGCTCGCGGGCTCGGACAAATTCCCCGGCGGCCTCTCGAGCTGGAAGCTTGGCGCTGACACCGCGAGCATCTTCGCGCGGCCGGCCACTGGATATGGGTACGTGCTATGAATCTGCTACATCGTATTCTCGGGGCCGCTGCGGCGGCCTTTTTCATGGCCGGTGCTGCGCTGGCGCAGAACGCCGGCACCGTGTCGAACCACGCCTTCGCGATCGGGAAGGGGCCGGGCACCACCGGCTACACGTCGCTACTCTGCTCCTCGGCGCAGCTCGCGGTGGGGCAGGCCGCGGCCGATCCGATCTGCCGCACCATCACCGGCGATGTGACGATCGACGCATCGGGCGTCACCGCGATTGGCGCCGGCAAGGTGACGAACGCGATGCTGGCCGGCTCGATCGCGGCCTCGAAGCTGATCGGGACGGACATCGCGACGGTCGGCACCGTGACGGCCGGCACATGGAACGCCGGCACTATCGCGATCCTCTACGGCGGCACCGGCGCCACCACGGCG
>NZ_BADD01000542.1 GCF_000333455.1 Rhodopseudomonas sp. B29 | reverse complement strand
CCGGCGAACGAAGGCGGCATGGTTCGGCAGTACATCCCGGCGCGGCTCGAGGACAACCCGAGCATGACCGAGGACGACCCCGGCTACGAAATGCGGCTGGAAGGTCTCGGATCGGCGCAGCTGGTCAAGGCGATGCGCTGGGGTGACTGGGACGTGATCGAGGGCGCGTTCTTCGATTGCTGGGACCCGCGCCGGCACGTCGTGCGGCCGTTCAAGGTGCCTGAGGAGTGGACGCGGTTTCGATCGGGTGACTGGGGCTCGGCCAAGCCGTTCTCGTTCGGCTGGTGGGCCGTGGTGTCCGATGCGTGCCGCACGCCGGAGGGCATCATCCTGCCGCGAGGCTGCCTGGTGCGCTACCGCGAGTGGTACGGCTGCCAGCCCGGCAAGCCGAATACCGGGCTCAAGCTGCATGCCGAGAAGGTCGGCGAGGGAATCGCCGAGCGCGAGGCCGGCGAGAAGATCAGCGCCGGCGTGCTCGATCCGGCGGCGTTTGCCGAGGACGGCGGCCCGTCGATCGCAGAGCGCATCTCGCGCGGCTCGAAATGGAAGGTTACGTTCGCCCGAGCCGACAACAAGCGCGTTGCCCAGCGCGGCGCGCTCGGCGGCTGGGACCAGATGCGAGCCCGGCTGGTCGGCGACGACGACGGCAACCCGATGGTGGTGTGCTTCTCGACCTGCAACGACAGCACCAGGACGATTCCGGTGCTGCAGCACGACCAGAGCCGGCCGGAAGACCTCGACAGCGACATGGAAGACCACGCCGCCGACGACTGGCGATATGCCTGCATGTCGCGGCCGTGGGTGGCTCGCAATGACAACAAGGGCAGCGATCTGCCGCGCCGGCCGGATTACTTCGGTCGCTATGACGGTGACGATGACGATGGCGGTTCTGACTGGAAGGTCGCGATGTGATGGGTGAGGTTGTGGCGCTCGCCGCCTATCAGGAGCCGGAAGCCGCCTCGCCGCCGGCGATCGATTGGGCCGCCGAGCACATGCGGCTGATCCAGATGTTCGAGGAGTCCGAGGACGCCGGCCGCGACAACAGCCAGAAGGCGGAGCGCGACGTCGATTATTACGACGGCAAGCAGTGGACCGAAGAGGAAGTCAAGAAGCTCCGCAAGCGCGGTCAGGCCGCGCTCATGGACAACCACATCAAGCCGAAGATCAGGTTTCTGCAAGGGCTCGAGCAAACCAGGCGCACCGATCCGAAGGCGTCGCCGCGCACGCCCAACGCCGAGCAGGACGCAAACTCGTGCACCGATGCGCTGCGCTTCGTCTGCGACCAGAATCGGCTCAACAAGATCAGGTCGAAGGTCTTTAAGGACGTTCTATCGGCAGGATGGGGGGGCTACGAGGTCACGGTCGAGCGCAAGCCGAATCGGCCGAACCCGGTGGTCGTGATCCGCCGGTGCCCGTGGGATCGCATGGGCTGGGACTATCACTCGTCAGACGATCTGTTTGAGGATGTCGGGTTCCGCTTCCTGGTGCGCTGGATGGACCGCGACGAGGCCATTCGCGAATACGGCGATGGCGCCGACAAGGTGTTCGACGAGACCGTGTCATTCGGTCAGGTCGGAATGACCTATGACGACAAGCCGAAGATGACGACGTGGGTCTCGTACAACAAGCGCTGGCGCGTCCGCGTCGTGCAGATGTATTTCAAGCACGCCGAGACCGGCGAGATGTGCTTGGCTGAGTTCACCAAGGGCGGCCTGCTCAATTACGGTCCGTCCCCGTGGCTCGACGAATACGGCCAGCCCGAAGATCCCTACGCGTGGGGCGCTGCGAACGTCGACCGAGACAACAACCGCTACGGTGAAATCCGCCACCTGATCGACCTTCAGGATGGCATCAACCACCGCACGTCGAAGTTCCAGCATCTGATCTCGACCCGGCAGACCTTTCGCACCGAGCAGGCGCTTGGCTCGATGTCCGCGGCTGAGCTGCGACGGCAACTTGCCCGGCCCGACGGCGACGTGGTGCTGGCGCCTGGCGTCGAGTTCGGAAAGCATTTCGGCATCATCCCGACAGGGGACATGGCCGATAAGCAATTCGAGCTCCTGCAACAGCACGAGGCTCGCTTTCAGCAGCAGGGCGCCAACGCCTCGATGATGGGGAAGGGCGGTGCCGATCAGTCCGGCCGCGCCATCCTCGCGAACCAGCAGGGCGGCTCGATCGAGGCCGGTCCGGTGTTCGACACGCTGCACGAGATGGACCTGCAACTGTATCGGAAGATCTGGAATCGCATCCGGCAGTTCTGGACCGCGGAAGACTGGCTGCGCGTCACCGACGACATGCATAACCTGCGCTGGGTTGGCGTGAACGTGCCGATGACGGACGCGATGGGCAATCCGGTGGTCGATCCGCAGACCGGCCAGCCGAAGGTACAAAACCAGCTCTCGATGATCGACGTCGACATTGAGTTGGACGAAGCGCCGCAGGCCGGCACGTTGCAGGAAGAGGAGTTCGGTAAGATGGTCGAACTCGCCAAGGTGGTGCCGGCGCTGCAGCAGCTTCCCGCGCAGGCGTGGCTTGAGATGTCGAACCTGCGGGCCAAGGGCAAGGTCTCGAAGATCATCCAGCAGGCCAGCCAGCCGAGCCCGCAGCAGCAGCAGGCGCAGCAGATCGCGCTCGCCGGTGAGGCAGCAAAGGTGGAAGAGACCCGCTCCAAGGCGGCGCTGAACCTGTCACGGGCCAACGCCGAGGCGATGCCGGATGCCCCCGGCTCGCCGCAGCTTCCGCCGGCGCTCGCCGCCGCTCAGGCCGCAGCCGACATTCGCGACAAGAACGCCGCCGCCGACCACAAGCGCGCCCAGGCGGCGCATCTGGACCAGCAGACTGCGCTCGCGCCGGTGCAGTTCGTTCATGACGTGATCAGCAGTCATCAGCAGCGCGCCGACGCCAGGGAAGACCGGCGCGCCGGCGAGATGGCCGACACAGACTAATCAGTTCGCGTACCCGCCGCCGGGGATGATCTTCAAGGGCGATGGCCGATGCCGGGCCTCTAATCGGGCGTCCGCAACTCACAGCGATATCGGAGAAGTGCCAATGCAGGACTTGGATGCAATCATGGACTCGCGCCCGGAAGGGAGCGACGTCGAGCAGGAGCAGATGACGCGCGAGGACGGCCGCGACGAGCTTGGTCGGTTTGCCGCAAGGCAGGCCGAACAGCCGGGAGGTCAGCAGCAGCCGGACCAGCAGCAGCAGGCCGATCCCGGCCAGCAGCAGCAGGATAAGCCTCCGCCGGGATTCATCCCCCAGCAGGCTTTCGACGCGCGAATGGCGAAGGCCGAGGAAAAGTGGTCGGGCGAGGTCAACAACCTCCGCTCGCAACTCGACCAGGCCATGCGGCAACTGGCGCAGTATCAGCCCCAGCAGCAGCCGTCTGCACCGAAGAAGCCGTTCGCCGAGGCCCTGTTCGAGGACCCCGAGGCGGCGTTCAGCGCTCGACTGCAGGAAGCGATTTCGCCGATCACCCAAAACCAGGGCCAGATCGTCGAGAACTTCTCACGCATGATGGCGATCGACAAGTTTGGCGAGGAGACCGTCCAGAAGGCATACACGGATCTGAGCAGCCGCATGCGTTCCAACCCTGCCGCGACGCAGGCGACGTATCAGCGGATCATGCAGAGCCCGCATCCCTTCGGCGAACTCGTGCGCTGGCACAAAGAGCAGTCCGCACTGCAGACCTATGGCGACGATCCCGAGGCTTGGCGCACCGCCGAGCGCGAGCGGATCAAGGCCGAACTCCTTGCCGAGATGCAGGGCGGTCAGCAGCAGCAGACCACGCCGCAACAGCAGCAGCCCGAACGACTGCCCAACAGCTTCGCCGCGGCCCGCAACAACGGGCCTCGGGGTGTTCCGGCATTCGCAGGGCCTCTCCCCCTGTCTGAAATCATGGGCGGCCGGTAGCACCGGCGCGCCTCTCACGAGGTAAGAAATGGCCGACACTCGCGTCAATGCGAACCTGTCCCCCACGGTGTGGGACGACAAGTTCAGCACCGAATTCTTCCAGAGCAATCCGTTCTCGGCCTACGCCGGGACGTCGCCGAACAACGTGATCCGCATGAAGGAGGACTTCGCCTCCAAGCGCGGGAACGGTATCACCTTCGAGTTCATCACCAACCTCGCCCGCGGCACGATCTTTGATCGCCAGCCGTTGCGCGGCCACGAAGACACCCTCGGCGAGTACGGGGACAAGGTCTTCTGGCGCATGCGCAAGAAGGGCATTTCGATGCACGAGCTGGACGTCGATCTGGCCGCCATCAACCTTCGCGACGCCGCCAAGACCACGCTCAAGACCTGGTCGAACGAGGACGTGAAGTGGGAAGTGATCGACCGCATGGGCGACGTCGGGGCGAACTGCGATGTGCCCTACGACACCTCCACCGCGACCGATCGCAACAACTGGGTGACGAACAACTCGGACCGTGTGCGGTTCGGCAACGCGTCCTCGAATTACTCGAGCACGTTTGCCACCGCGGCCGGCAACGTCGGCACCGCCAGCGACACCTTCACCGTCGACAGCGTGGTGGACCTGAAGGCCGTCGCGCTCGCTGCCAAGCCCCGCATCACGCCGATCGAGGTGAAGGAGCGCAGCAACCAGCGGTTCTTCGTCGCCTTCGTGCATCCGCGCGTGATGCGCGACTACAAGAAGTCGGTCCGTGTGACAGAGACCCAGGTCAACGTCCAATCCCGGAACGAAGCGATCTTCATGGGCGGCGACCGCGAGATGGACGGCGTCGTGCTCCACGAGGTCGACGACATGCCGGTTTACACCGGCATCGGTGCGTCCGGCACCAACGTCTATCCGGTCTTCCTGTGCGGTCAGGAAGTGCTCGGATGGGCCATCAAGCAGCGCTACCGCTCGCGCGAGCAGGAGGACGATTACGGACAGGTCGAAAGCCTCGGCATGTTCGGCAAGTGGGGCATGAAGAAGCTCTGCTACTCGCC
>NZ_BADD01000543.1 GCF_000333455.1 Rhodopseudomonas sp. B29 | reverse complement strand
CTACATCAGCGGGCAATACGCCCGATATCGGCATGTCCGCCGTCCCACCTCGTCAGAGACCGATGAAGATCACCCAAGCGTTCCGGTTCGAAGCCGCCCACCATTTGCCGCATGTCCCCGAGACCCACCGTTGCCGGCGGCTGCATGGCCATTCCACGACGCCGAAGGCGATGAGGATTGAGCCATGACCGATCCGGTCACCATCATCGTCGCCGGTGATCCGCAAGGCAAAGGGCGCGCTCGCGCCTTTCGCCGCGGTAACTTCATCGGCCACTATACCCCGGAAAAGACCCGCACCTATGAGGGCATCATTCGCTCTCTGGCGATGGACGCGATGAGCGGGCGACTACCGATCGAGGCTCCGGTCGAAATTGATCTGTCGATCATCTTCGCGGTGCCGGCGTCGTGGTCTCAGAAGAAGCGGGCGCAGGCCATCGCTGGCGAGATCAAGCCAGCGAAGAAACCGGACGCCGACAACGTCATCAAGGCGTTCACCGATGCGATGAACGGGGTCGTGTTCAAGGATGATGCCCAGATCGTAGCCGGCCGTTTCGCCAAGGCTTACGGGCCGGCGGCCGTGGTCGTCGCGACCGTGCGTGAGGTGGTGTGATGCGCGCGGCGCGGGTGGAGCGGCCGGGCGATCTGTTCGCAGCGGCCACGTAGCATCAGAGAGCAGGGGTCAACATGACCGACAATGTCACACCGCTTCCGGTAGTGCGGGTTGAGCGCCACGAGGCGCTAACCCCGGCCGCGATGCTCGATACGATCCAGCGCATCTACAAGCTGGTGCATGTGCCGACGAGTCAGACGCCGCACAAGCGGGCTGGAGATCATTTTGCTGCTGACTTCGAGGCCATCCGCAAGATGTGCAGGCCGTTTTGTATCACAGCAGAAGATCAGCGATGACCAGAGACGCCGACGCCTTCCGCGACTGGCGCGATCAGGCAGATGCAGCCGATCTGCTTGCCACGGCGAANAGCTTCGGCGCGAAGTTGAAGCGCGTCGGGCAGGAGCATGTCGGTCCGTGCCCGGCATGCGGCGGAACGGATAGGCTGGGCATCAACCCCGCAAAGCGCAAATGGGTTTGCCGCGGCGCGGACGGCGGCGCCGGCGCGATCGGGCTGTCGATGCACGTCGGCAAGCGGACGTTTCTGGAGGCCTGCGAGCTGCTGACCGGACGCCCGAATCCATCGGGTCGCGAGGCCAAGCCGCTCAGCCCGGAAGAACTAGAAGAGATCGACCGCCGCCGCGCCGATAACGAGGCCGCCCAAGCCGCCAGGGAGGCCGAGGAAGCGTCCCGCCGCGAAGCCACGAAGGAAGACGCCGCCGCGGTCTGGAACGCCTCTGTGCCGCTCGCTGGGACGCTGGGAGAGGTTTACCTGCATGGCTTCAAGCATCCGACCCCTCCGGGTGGATGGCCGGACTGTTTGCGCTTTCATCCATCGCTCGGCATCCATGGCGTCGGCCGGTTCGCAGCGCTCGTCGCGCGGGTCGATGATCTCGACGGAAACCTGACCGGCATCTGGCGCGAGTTCATCGGTCCGGATGGGCGCAAAGCGTCGGTGCCGAGCCAGAAGATGGGCCTGGGGCCTGTGGCGGGCGGTGCTATCCGCCTCGGCGGCGTCGGACCGAAGGTCGGCGTTGCAGAAGGTCTACGCACCGCGCTCGGCGCTTGGGCGATGATCGGCTACGCCTACCCGGTTTGGCCGCTGTTATCGACCGCCGGCCTCATCGGCTTCGAAATCCCTCTGGCGGTGCAAAGCATGGTCGGTTTCCCCGATGGCGATATGCCGATGCGCTGGGACCCGAACCGCAATCAGTACATCCAATGCGAGCCGCCAGGACGCGCCGCCATGCGGTCGCTGAAAGACCGGGCGATCGCTGAAGGCGTTGGGTTCGTTATGGCTGCCGAGCCGCCGGCATTGATCGACTACGAGAATTTGTGGAATGCGGCGCGGGAGGAAGTGGCGTGACCGTAGCGGCGCTGTTTGTAGAGCGGAACGGTTGTTACTTTGGACTTCCGGACGTCGATCCGTGGGACATCTGGCGCGATGCCCGCTGGTACGACGGACCGTGGCCGGTCGTGGCGCATCCCCCGTGCGAGCGTTGGGGGCGGTACTGGCACGGATCGCCATGCAAACCGCATCAGTTCAGGCTTGGTCAGGATGGCGGCTGTTTCGCTGCCGCTCTGATGGCCGTTCGAAACTTCGGCGGCGTAATCGAGCACCCGGCCTATTCGAACGCGTGGCGTCATTTCGGTCTGGCGGCGCCGCCTGCCAAAGGTGGGTGGGTCTCCGCCGATTCCTTCGGAGGTTCGACATGCCATGTCGAGCAAGGCCATTACGGCCACATGGCTCGGAAGGCGACGTGGCTCTACGCGGTTCGCGCTGAGCTACCAGATCTGATCTGGGGAGCCGGCGAACAGCGGTTGCCGCAAATAGCCCTTGAACGTCACGGCTATGAGAAGGCCCGCAGGACCGGCGTGATGGCTTATGTCGGTGGGAAGAATAAGGCGCAAATTCGTGCTGCGACACCGCCAGCGTTCCGTGATGTGCTGCTGTCGATCGCGAAGTCGGCTGGTGGCCGGGAGCTAGCAGCATGATCGCCGACGCCTCCGCATCAGAACGCAATTTCTTGGGTTGTTTGCTGCTCTCCCCACACGCATACTACGCGACGGCGGAGACCGTGACGCCGGATATGTTCTCGGATCAGAACCTAGCCGCGATCTATTCGGCGATGCAGAAGGCGGCTGAGGCTGGCCAATCTGTGGGAATTCCAGTTCTGCGCACGAAGCTCCCCGCCGAATTACCCGGGGCCGGTCCGACGGAGCCGATGCTGTGGGTGCTCCGGGAGAACGCCCGCGACGCCGGATCGGCCGACGACTACGCCGGGGCCATCGCCGAGGTTGCCGCGCAGCGCCGTTTGCAGGCCCTTGGGGACTGGATCAAGGCCGAGACGGGAAAAGGCGCCCGTGGCATCGAAGAACTCGCTGCTGAGGCCGCTGTTCGGCTGCAGGACATCATGGCGGTGTCGGCGCCGGTCCGGCCAAAGCAGATTGGGGAAGTAGCGCATCACGTCTTGCGCCAAGCCAACGACGCATATTCGGGGCAGGCCGTCCCCGGCCTGACCACCGGACTCGTGCCACTCGACGAGATCGCCGGCATGATGCTGGGGGGCGATCTAGTGGTGCTGATCGCGAGCCAGGCCGACGGCAAATCCGCGCTCGCGGCTCAGATCGGGATGCACGCGGCGCGCGGCGGCCGGCCGGTGCTCATGTTCAGCTTTGAAATGAGCGCCGATCAGCTTGCGGCCCGGGAGGTCTCGGCCCTATCCGAGATCCCCGTCAGTCAAATCCACGAAGGCACGTTCGACGCGTTCCAGTGGCAGGACATCGCCGCATCGGAGCAGACCCTGCGAAGCGTCCCGTTCCACATCGTGGACTCGGAGCAGATGACGGTGAGGCAGATGCGAGCCCAGGCGCTGGCGATGAAGCGCAACGCCGGCCTCTCGCTGGTCATCATCGACCAGCTCGACAAGATCAAAGCGGATGGCAAGCACCGCGACCGCTTCGAACGCATGGCCGAGGTCACCGGCGACGTGAAGCGCATGGCGAAGGGGCTTGGCGTCCCGGTGATCCTGCTGGCCCAGCGCACCCGCGGCGCGCAACGCAAGGACGATCCGACGCCTGATATCCTCGACGCGGACGCGCCGAGTCTTGAGCGCGACGCGGACCTGATCATCGGCCTCTGGCGCCGCGTGAACTGGCTCCGCCGGCACCGCCCCGAGCGCGGCGGTGAAGAAGAACTCACAAAATGGCAAGCCGATATGGCGCGCTGCGCCGATCGTGCCGATGTGATCTGCCTGAAACGGCGCCGAGGAAAAGCCTTCGAGCAGCGGGCGCTGACGTTCCGGGGGCAGACGATGCGGTTCGAAGTACCGGAGACGTAAACAATCATTTCGCAGGAGCGATCATGACCGAGAGACCGACGCCGCTGTGCGGAAATTGCGAATACTTCGATGGCGGTGGGATGCGCGATGGAGCGTGGGTCCACTTTGAAGGCGATTGCCACAATCCACACTCTGACCAGTTTCAGACTCGACAGAACCAGACGTGCGATCACTTTTACCCGTGCTCGACACGGTGGCCGCAGGAGAGCGCATGATGTGGTGGCTACTGCTGTACTTCGCCCCGCCGGTCGCGGCCATGTTCTTCGCGCCGAGCTATCAGATGTTCGGCCGCGTATGGCTGTTCAATCTGGTATCGCTGTTCGCGTGGCCGGTCTTGGCGTTGATGATCCCGATGGAGCGGCACTAATGGGGTCGGTAGGATTATACAAGGCGCGTCTCACTTATCATAATCTGACGCCCGCTATGCGTGACCTGGTGGCGCGCCGAACTGCGCCGTTTCTCGACACGAACGGGGTTCGGAAGCCGCTCACCCACCTACTTGAAGAAGCTTATCTGCAGGGCATGAGCGACGCAGTTGCGGCAACAGTTTCACTCACTCGGAAGGACTAACCGTCTGTGACCCCCGCGCTCGCCAGTCTCTGCGCCGAGTTTAACATCGCTGCGGTCCCGACCGCGAAGCGGCGTGAGCCCGGCGAGACGTGCGCTGTCGGAACGCTGGAGCGCATCTTGGCGACGCGGGGATCTGATCACATGCGCGACGTGCTGATGACCTTGATGGAGACGACGAACCACAAGAGAGAGCTGACCGCGCCGGTGCTGTACGCGATCAGCGATATCCTGGCGGCGCATCCGTCATGGTTCTGCGGGTCGCGCTGGTTCGAAGCGATCGACGGGATCGACATCGGCGCCATTCGGGACCGAGCCCGCACGATGCGCCCCGTCCCGCCGCGTCACGCCATCGCAGCGATGTTGCTGGAACGGCTGCAGCAGCATTTCGAGCCAGAGCCGCAGCAGGACTTGTTCGGGGAGAAGGCGTGATGAGCGATGAAGAGCGAAAAGACCCGCCGGTCGAAGAACTGGATTATGTCGGCGGCGTAAAGGTTGTTGACTTCGGCGACATTCGCATCGCTCGCGGGAAAAGTCGTCGTCCGTTTCGGTTATGTCGTCACCTGCGTTTGACCTACGACCAGTCGGAACGCCGCATTTGGTGTCAGGATTGCGAGACAAACGTCGAAGCGTTCGACGCCTTCCTGATCTTGGTCGAATGGCACGATCGCGCCGTCAAGGCGATCGATCGCCGGCTAGAATCTGTCAAAGATGCGGAGGCGCATAGCCTGCGGTCGCTGGCTGCGCGGGCAGTCGACAAAGCGTGGTCGAGCCTGTCGTCGCTCCCGACCTGTCCGACGTGTCAGTCAGGTCTATTTCCGGAAGACTTCAAAGATGGCCGCTTTGGCAGCGTTGGGCGTGAATATGCCGAGGCGCTCCGCTCGAAACGCAAGGGGGATAAGTGACCATGTGGACGCCTGAGATCGTTCGCCAGCGCTTCGTCGAGGCCGCCGACGTTGAACGCCGGCTGCCGCGGGTGAGGGGCCCGCGCGCCGGATCGTTCTGGCCCGGCTACGGCTTCACCGAGAAGGAGCGCGCCGGCTGGACCGAACAGGACCAGGCCGAAGACCGCCAGCGCTGGGCAGAGCGCCGCGCCGTCACCGCGTCCGAGCTGTCCCGATATTCCGAGGTGGTGGGATGGACGATCGACCGCATCGGAACGGTCGAGATGCGGCATCTCGTGTGGTGTTTCACGTTCTGCCAAGTCATTCCTGGCCGCTCCTTCGTATCCGAATGTAATCGGCGCGGCTGGGCAAGATCGACCGCCTATGCAAGACTTGAGCGGCTGTGGATTAGTCTTGCGAATACGCTGGGTAAGGCGGCTGTACCGTTGCGTGCGGCAGGTAAATCAGGGGATGGACAGATCATCGCCGGATCGGCACCTTCTGAACATACGCTGGCGCAACTCGTCCCGAGCGCCGCGGCGGTCCCGAACAAGCCGTTCCGCACCGAACCGAGCCGCGATCTCCCCGAGGCCCGCGACTTCGAATGGGCGCAGGATCAATCGGAGCGAGCCGCCCGTCGCCGCCGCAAGCTCGGGCTGGAGGACGCGGCGTGAGGCAGCTGCAGACCAACTACCCGACCCGCAAGCTCGGCACACCGGTGGACAAAGAAGCGATCAAGCGCCACGCTTTCGCCGACCAGGGCGTGGTGGTTGTGAGCGTCAACGACACCCGCCTCGACGACTTCGAGCGGCAGTTTCTCAAGAACATCGGCCTCAAGATCTTCGGGCCGAAGCGGCAGTAATTCGACAACCTGTCAGCATTGCTTGCAGGTTCGCCGTCCGAGGCCGGGTGGTCCGGCAGCCCTCCTTGGGGCGTTTCCTCCCTAGACTGGCCCGCTGGCTCACGCTGGCGGGCCGCTTTTATTCAGGAGCCGAGAATGGGTTGCCAGTACTGCGGCATGCCGCACCCCGGCGGCGGCATCTGCCCCTCGATCAAGGCGATCGAGTATTACCCGGACGGTAATGTTAAGCGCGTCGAGATGCGCGATCCGATGGGTTTGCCAGTGTCGCCAGTCACGGATTACCGCCCGCCGTCGCCGTGGGTCTTGCCGTCAGCATTCCCCGTCACATGCCTAGCTGGCGAGGCAAGCCATGGCGTCATGCCAAACATTTAGGAGCTTCGCATGGGCGACGTGATCGATAGAGCAGTTTTCGACGAAGCCAAGGCGCGGTTCCTCAGGCATCGAGCCGAGATCAAGCGTCTCACGGATTCGCCACCGGATCGCATGGTCAGGGCAGGAGACGACCTCGCCATGGGCCGCGCCGACCCCGAGCTGGAGGAATACGCGGCCACCTCCGGGTACGTCGCACCGGACAACGACTGCGCCTGGTCCAAGATGATGCGTGACCAATAATTTAGCAGGGGTCACGAAACCTAAATGGCGAAAGCACCAGCCGATATCCGTTCTTTGGCGCGCCGGCATACCGAAACCGCGATCCGGACGCTCGCCAAGATCATGACCACCAAGGACGCCCCGGAAGCAGCCCGCGTCTCGGCCGCAAATAGCCTGCTCGATCGCGGCTGGGGCAAGGCTCCGCAGGCCATCACTGGCCCCGGCGGCGGCCCAATCCAGACCGTCGACCTGACCAACGCCACCGAGGACCAGCTTGCAGCCCTTGAAGCTCTCTTTGGACGGCTTGCCTTCGCCGGCGGCGATGCTGCTGGCGATCCGGGAGGAAAAGGCGCGCCGCAAGTCAGCGTCACAGGTCGCGTTGAGCCTGCACCTGCATCCTCGGCAGTGGACGGCGTTCGAGACCAAGGCGACTGAGGTTCTGTACGGCGGCGCCGCCGGGGGCGGGAAGTCGCACCTGATGCGGGTCGGGCTGATCAGCTGGTGCGCGGCGATCGGCGGGCTGCAATGCTACCTGTTCCGGAGAATCCGGGACGACCTGATCAAGAACCATATGGAGGGGCCGAAGGGCTTCCGCGCCATGCTGGCAGGCTGGGTCGCGCAGGGCCTGTGCCAGATCGTCGAGGACGAGATCAGGTTCTGGAACGGGTCGAAAATCTACCTGT
>NZ_BADD01000544.1 GCF_000333455.1 Rhodopseudomonas sp. B29 | reverse complement strand
CGGCGCGGCCAGCACCGCGCGGCATTCTTTGGGGAGTTCGGCCAAAGTCAGCGGCGGCTTCGGCTTGGGCGGTTCGGCGGGCGGCTTGGGATGCAGCACCGAATCCTTGAACCAGAACGCAAAGTCGGCGGCGCTGCAGCCTTCACCGGATGGCGGCTCGGGCTGCGATTCGCAGTTCTCCGCGCCGGCCGGGCAGGAAAGCCGGATGTGGAAGTGATAATCGTGACCCCACATCGGCCGCACCTTGGACAACCAGGACCGATCCCCCTTGGCCTCGCGGCAAAGCGCCTTCTTGATCGCCGCGTTGACGAAGATGCGCTCGACCAGCGGCTCCTGCGCCGCCGCCTTGATGACTTCGAGATGACCGGGCTTCCAGGCCGACGGATCGATATCGAGCCGGTCCGGCCGCACCATCATCACGGCGCTCATCTCTTCGCGCTCGTTGCGCGACAGCATCCGCTTCGGCATCGGCGTCAGCCAGATGTCGGCGTCGAGCCCGACCTGATGGCTGGCGTGGCCGGTCAGCATCGGCCCGCCGCGCGGCTGAGACATGTCACCGACCAGGATGCCCGGCCAGCCGGCGCGATCATGCGCCTTGGCCGACAGCCGCTCGATAAGTTTCACCGTCACCGGCAGCGCCCAGAACCGATTGCGCGACGGCCGCATCACCTGCCAGGTGTCGCCGTTCATCGGCAGCGCGGTGCCGCCGGCCATGCAGCCTTTGGCATAGAAGCCGACCGGATGCGGCGGCAGCGCCGCTGGCAGCGTCTTGCGTGCGAACAGGTCGCGCGCCGCGACGTGCGGGTCGTCCGGATGCGCCAGCGGCGGCAACGGCTTTGGATCGATCATGCCTTTGTCCTGCGCCATGGCGGGACCGGCCGGCGCAGCAAGAACCAGCGCGGCGAGCGACAGCATCAACCCAGCGGGAATCAACCAGAAGCGCATCGCGAATATATAGCCTAGTTAGAACGATTGCGGCGGCCTCCACATCCGCTTCCAAATAGGCCC
>NZ_BADD01000545.1 GCF_000333455.1 Rhodopseudomonas sp. B29 | reverse complement strand
GCCGATCGCCGTGTTCCTGTGTCTGGGCGCCATTCCGCTTCAACTGGCGGGAGCGGCTGTTCATCGCCTGGGTCGCCTTGCGCGGCGCGGTCGGCATCTTCCCTGGCTTCGATCCCGATGCTGGTCGGGCTCAACAAGGCCTACATCTATTTCGACACGGCCTTCGTGGTAGTGCTGATCTCGCTGATGCTGCAGGGCTGGACGCTGGCGCCTGCCGCGCGAAAGCTTCACATCGCGCTGCCGCGCGTCGATCGCGGCCCCCGGCGCATCGAACTCGACCTGCCGGGCCAGCTCGAACAGCAATTGGTCGGCTATGCGGTGCGGCCCAAGAGCCTGTTCCTGAAGCGCGGGCTGATCCCGTCCTGGTCCAAGCCGACGCTGGTGATCCGCGACGAGCGCATCCTGTCTCCGACCGAAGCCGAGCCGGTCGCTGCCGGCGATTACGTCTATCTGCTGGCGCCACCCGAGAAGGCCGAAGCGCTCGACCGTTTCTTCGTCGATATGCCGCCCTCGTCAGCACCCGACCCGCATCTGCTCGGCGACTTCGTCGTACCCGGCGAAACCGCGCTCGGCGATCTCGCCGCCGCCTACGGGGTCAGCATCCCGGCGGGCGAGGAGGCACTGACGCTGGCCGATTACTTCGACATCCATCTCGACCGCGCGCCCAGCGTCGGGGCGACGCTGCCGCTGGACTCGATCGTACTGGTGGCACGCAGTCTCGGCGGCGGCCGCGTCAATGTCGTCGGCCTGCGGCTGCCCGAAGACGAAGACGAACTGCCGCCGCCGACGCGGGTCGACCGGATCAAGCACAAATTGTCGGACGTCTGGTCGCAGCTTTCCGGGGTGTAACCCACTCACCGCGACAGCGGCTCGGCGATGCTTTCCAGTGACTTGCCCTCGGCGTCGACGCCGAGCTTCCACTCCGCGACCGCGGCGAGGATCAGCAGCGTCGCCGACAGCACGTAGCCGGCGGCGACGTACCAGGCCGATCCTGACTCCACCAGCCAGCCGAACAACAGCGGCGACACGCTGCCGCCGATCAGGGTGCCGAGTGCGTAGAAGCAGGCGATGGCCAACGCACGCGTCTCCAACGGGAAAATCTCGCTGGCGGTGAGGTAGGCCGAGCTCGCCGCGGCGGAGGCGAAGAAGAAGATCGCCACCCAGCATGCCGTCTGCGTCGTCTGCGACAGCACGCCGGCGGCGAACAGCGCCGCGGTGACGATCAGCAATACGCCCGACAGCGCGAAGGTGCCGGCGATCATCTTGCGGCGGCCGACGGTGTCGAACAGCGTACCGAGCAGCAGCGGCCCGCAGAAATTGCCGATCGCCAGCGGAAACACGTAGTAGCCGATGTGCTGATCGGACACGCCGTAGAACTTCGACAGGATCAGCCCGAAGGTGAAGAACACCGAATTATACAGAAACGACTGCGCCACCATCAGCGTCAGCGCCAGAATGCTGCGCTGGCGATAGGCGCCCAGCATGGCGCCGAAAATCAGTTCGAGCCCGAACACCTTGCGCGGATGCACTTCCAGCGTGCCGTGCGGCGCCGGTAGCTTCTCGCCGGTCATCGCCTCGACTTCGGTCTCGATCGCCCGCACGGTGCGATCGGCTTCGTCCTGCTTCAGATGCGTCACCAGCCAGCGCGGGCTTTCCGGCACGAAGCGGCGCAGCAGCAGGATCGACAGGCCGAGGCAGCCGCCGATGCCGAAGCCGAGCCGCCAACCGATATTGGGATCGAACAGATTGGGATCGAGCAAGAACGGCACGGCGAGCGCACCGAACGCAGCGCCGAGCCAGAAGCTGCCATTGACGATGAGATCGATGCGGCCGCGATATTTCGCCGGGATCAGTTCGTCGATCGCCGAATTCACCGCCGCATATTCGCCGCCGATGCCGAGACCGGTGATCAGGCGGAAGATCGCGAAGCTCCAGAAGTCCCAGGCGAAGGCGCTGAGCAGCACGCCGGCCAGATAGATGATCAGCGTGACGTAGAACACCAGGCGTCGGCCGTGGCGATCGGTGATCCAGCCGAATATCAGCGCGCCGGTCACGGCGCCGACCAC
>NZ_BADD01000546.1 GCF_000333455.1 Rhodopseudomonas sp. B29 | reverse complement strand
AAACTTGGTAGTTGTAGCCGAGTTGCAGGCCGGCGGCCGCGGACGGCGTGCGGACATGGTCACCGTACAATGACGGACCGAACGGACTGGTAAAGGACGAGGTGCCGTAGCTGCCGCCGAGATGCGCGCCGAAGTAAAGACCCGTCCAGTTCCACTGCACCGGCGCGGCGGGACGCGGCATCCATGGCAGGTCGGCAGCCGCGGCGGGCGAGATGAACGCCGTGAGGGCGGTAGCAGCAGCAAAAAGTCGACGCATGGAACATACTCTGCTCGGCACGATGATGCCGAGCAGAGTGCACTCCAGGGATTAAAAATTCGGTAACCGTGTTGCTTAGTTAGTTGCTAACCATGCGCAGTAAGCCCGCGCAGCACCAGCCGGTTAAGGCGGCCGGCGAAAGCGGCAGGGTCTTCGGGAAGTTCCCCATCGAGAATCTGCGCCTGCTCGAACAGCAGGAACGACAGGTCGGTCGCTTCCGTCTTGTCAGACTTCGCGGCTTCGAGTGCCGTCACCAGCGGATGCGACAGGTTGATCTCGAGGATCGGCTTGGCGGCGGCGCCCTTGTTGGCGCGGGCCAGCAGTTTCTCGAGTTCTCGATCCGGACCGAAGCCGCCGGCCACCAGGCACGACGCGCTCGACGTGAGCCGCTGCGACGCTTTCACATCACTGACGCGCTCGCCGAGCGCATCCTTGATGACCGCGATGACCGTCGTCTCGTCGGCCTTGGCTTCTTCGGGCTTCTCTTCTGTCTCGTCCTTGGCAAGCTTGGGGATGAGATCGAAGTTGATATCACCCTGGCTCAGCGACTTCAGCGGCTTGCCGCCGAAGTCGAGCGCGCCCGACGTCCAGAACGCGTCGACCGGATCGGTCAGCAGCAGCACTTCGATGCCGCGTGCCGTCGCCGATTCCAGCTTCGGGTTCGACTTCAGCCGCTCGATCGAGTCGCCGACCAAATAATAAATCTCGGTCTGGTTCTCCTTCAGCCCCTCGACGTATTGCTTCAGCGTCCGCTTCTCGCCCACCGTGGTGGTAAAGCGCGCCAGCGACAGCAGCTTCTCGCGGCGCTCGTAATCCTCGTAGAGGCCTTCCTTGAGCACCGGACCGAATGCGTCCCAGATCTTCTGATACTGCTCCGGGTTCTTGTCGGCTAGGCTTTCAAGCTCGCCGATCACCTTGCCGGTGACGGCCTTGCGGATCTGCGTCAGCTGCGGATTGTTCTGCAGCATCTCGCGCGACAGGTTGAGCGGCAGATCCTCGCTATCGATCACGCCGCGCAGGAAGCGCAGATAGGGCGGCAGCAGGTCGGCATCCGAGGTGATGAAGACACGGCGGACATAGAGCTTGACCTTGCCCTTGCGCTCCGGCTCGAACAGGTCGAACGGCTTGGTCGACGGCGCGAACAGCAGCACCGCGTAGGACTGCCGTCCCTCGGCGCGGTAGTGCAGCGTCATCGCCGGATCGTCGAACGCGTTCGCGATCTGCTTGTAGGCCTGCTTGTAGTCGTCCTCGCCGAGTTCCGACTTGGAGCGTTGCCACAGCGCGCTGGCGCTGTTGATCTGGCGCGGCTCGCCTTCTTCCGGCACCAGCTCGATCGGGAACTGGATGTTGTCGGAATACTCGGTGACGATGCGTTCGATCTGATAGGCCTCGAGATATTTCGACGCGTCGGCCTTCAGGTGCAGCACGATTTCGGTGCCGCGCACGACGCGCGCGGCATCTTCCTCGGAGGCCGGCGCGATGTCGAAGCCGGTGCCGCCGGACGACGACCAGGTCCACACGTCACCCGAGCCGGCGCGCCGGCTGGTGACGGTGATCTTGTCAGCCACCATGAAGGCCGCATAGAAGCCGACGCCGAACTGGCCGATCAGCGACGCCGAGTCCTTGGACTCCGCCAGCTTGGCGATGAACGATTTGGTGCCCGACTTGGCGATGGTGCCGAGGTTATCGATCAACTCCTGCCGGTCCATGCCGATGCCGTTGTCGGCGATGGTCAGGGTATCGGGTGCCTTGCGGGGGATGATCCGGATTTTCGGCTCGCCGCCGGGCTCCATCAGCGCCGGGTTGGCAATGGACTCGTAGCGCAGCTTGTCGAGCGCGTCGGAGGCGTTGGAAATCAGCTCGCGCAGGAAGATGTCGGTCTCCGAATAGACCGAGTGCACCATCAGGTTCAAAAGCTCGGCCACTTCGGCCTGAAACGGCTTCGTCTCCGGGGCGGTATCAGTCGTCGTCATGAGGATCGCTCAGTCCTGAACAAGGGGGATGGGAAAGCCCGGATATAGCGCGGGGACGAGGGATGGCAAGGTTTGGCAGGCCATCGTCTCAAGGCCACGCCGCCCGCCTGCCATGTAGCGTCACCACCCGCGAATGCGGGTGGCCCAGTGTCCCAGAGCGCGCCTGGCAGGCGCCCGGCACAACAACAAGCTCACTGGAATACTGGGTCGCCCGCCTGCGCAGGCGATGACGGCGCAATGGGTGGTAGCGCGGCGACTCATATCGACGTTCGAAGGCAGCGCGGAGGCGGTCCTTGCGCGAGCTACCCGGCCGCCCTGCACGTCGCCTTAAGCCCGCCCAGATCGGAGCGGGACAGCTCCAGTCGCCACCCATAGGCGTCGAGGACATCCTGGACGATGGCGAGGCCGAGGCCGGCGCCTTCGCCGCGCTGGTCGAGACGGATGCCGCGTGCCAGCACACTCTGGCACAACTCGTCGCCCAGACCGTCGCCATCATCTTCGACCGCCACGCACAACCCCTCCGCCGCATAGCCGGCGCTGATACGGACGCGGGAGCGGGCATGGCGGGTGGCGTTGTCGAGCAGATTGCCGAGCACTTCGGCGAGATCGGTGCGATCGAACGGCACCGCGACGCCAGCGCCGATCACCGTGCCGTAGTCGATCGAGCTGCCAGCCGGCGTGCGCGACTGGATGGTGACCAGCGACCGGGCCAATGGGGCCAATTCGACCGCGACGGTCTCGCCTCGGCGAGCGGCACCACGTAGCCGCGCCCGCGCCAGCTCGCGATCGACATGGCGGCTCATGGCGCTGCCGACCGCCTCGATGTCGCGCGCCAGCTTGTCCTCGCCGCGTTCACGCAGCCGGGCCGCATCGGCCGCCAGCGCCGCCAGCGGCGTCTTGAGGCCGTGGGCCAGATCGGCAGCGCGGTCGCGCGAGCGTTCGATCTCGCGCTCCTGCGCCTCGAGCAGCGCGTTGACCTCCTCGACCAACGGTCGCACTTCGTCCGGCACGGCCTCCGGCAGACGCCGCGCTTTGCCGGAGCGGATTTCGGCGACCCCGCGGCGCAGCGCCCCGAGCGGCGCCAGGCCGAGCATTACCTGCACCGAAGTCGCCAGCGCCAGCACCGCGCCCAAAATGCCGAGCGCGATCACCAGATCCTTGGCGAAGGCCAGCCCCGCCGCGTCGACCCGGGCCAGATCGATCGCCACGTCGGCACGTACCGGCAGCGGTTTGCCGGCGACAGTGAGCACGACACGGCGCTCGACGATCGACAATCGTCCGCCGGCCGGGCCCGGAATGTCGTGGTGATGGACCTCGCCCGGCGCCGGCTGGTCGATCGGCACGGTGAGGCGATCGTCCCACAGCGAGCGCGAGCGCAGCAGCTGATCGTGGTCGTCGCCGACCTGCCAGTACATGCCCGACAGCGGCTCGGCGAAGCGCGGATCGGTCGGCGGCCGCGCGACGATCAGCTTGCCATCTGGACCGATCTCGATGCCGGCGATCAGTTGCTTCAGAGAGACTTCGAGATCGTCCGCAATGGTGCGCGTGACGTGGCGCTCGAACAGGATCGTCAGCGCGACGCCGGCGATGCTGAGCGCCAGCAGGATCGCCGCAGCGCCGCCGGCGATCAGCCGCAGCCGGAGCGAATGCCGCGTCACGCTTCCTCTCCGGGCACGATGTAGCCGAAGCCGCGACGGGTCTCGATCAGCTCGGTGCCGAGCTTGCGCCGCACTCGTCCGACCAGCACCTCGATGGCGTTTGAGTCGTGGGCATCGTCCTGGCCGTAGATATTTTCCGAAAGCTCGAACTGCGAAACGACGCGGCCGCGATGCAATACCAGATAGGAGGCGAGACGATACTCCAGCGGCGACAGCGCCACCTGCTCGCCGCGGACGCGGATCTGCATCTGGCGTTCGTCGAGCGTGACCTCGCCGATATGGATCACCGACGAGGCGTGGCCGGCGGAGCGGCGCACGATCGAGCGCAGCCGCGCCAACAGCTCCTCCATCTGGAACGGCTTCGGCAGATAGTCATCGGCGCCGGCGTCGATGCCGTCGACGCGCTCGGCCCAGCTGCCGCGCGCCGTGAGGATCAGCACCGGCGTGCGCCGCCCGCCGTCGCGCCAGCGCTTCAGAATGGTCAGACCATCCAGTCGCGGCAGGCCGAGATCGAGAATGATCGCCGCGTAGTCCTCGGTATCACCGCGGAACCAGGCCTCCTCGCCGTCGCCGACGATCTCCACCAGATAGCCGGAGTCGCGCAGCCCGCGCGCGACATCCTCGGCGATCCGGCGATCGTCCTCGGCGAGCAGGACGCGCATCACTTCTCCCTGGTCTGGCGGATGGCGCCACTGTTGGGGTCGACATAGACCTCGAACAACCGCCCGGCCTTGTCGACGACGATGAACTCGTACAGCCATTCGCCGTGATGGCGCTCGATCTCGACCCCGGTGATCTCGCCCGGCAGTTTGCCGCGGATCACGGTCAGGAGTTCGGCCAGCGGACGGATTTCGCCACGTTCGACCGCGAGCCGGGCTTCATCGTGATCGTGGCGACCGTGGCCGTGCTCGTCGCCATGGCCGCCATCGTGCGCATGGCCGACGCCAGGCGCTACGAGGAAAAGCGCCGCCACGACGGCGCGGAGCAGATGTCGGCGCGGCAGGCTCACGTACGGGGGATCGGATTTGTAAGCTGGCATGAGGCCGGCATTTTCGCAGCTCAGCGCTGACCGGTCGCTGACATCCGCCGCGGCTCAACGGCCGCGCGAAAACAGCGGCCGCAGGATGCCCATCACCAGGCCGGCGGCGATCAGCAGGCCGACCACCGGGATCCACAACAGGAACGCGCCGAGCAGCAGCACCAGCACAATGGCGATCACCGCGCCGATCGCCAGCGCCATCATGAACATGCCGGCCGGACCGATACGCCCGACGAAGATGCGCTCGGTGGTATTCTGGTCGATGAAGATCCGCGTCCCCATCGGATCGCGGCTCTCGCCGGGCGGGATGATCTCCGGCTCGAAACGGGGCTGCTCCGGTGGTGGCTTGCGCGGGTCGTTGGTCGGTTCAGTCATGGCAAAGTCCTCGCGCACCGGACGAGACCCGGCGCGGCCGCCGGAGAATAGCGGCATTGCGGCCCGGCGCGAGCGATTTCCGAAGCCGCACGTGGCGATCCGCCGCTGCGGACGGTTGGGGCGCGCGTTGAGCGAACTCAGGCTGCCGTTTGCGGTTCCTGAGCCACCCGCTCCGGAAATGCCGCCGCCAGCGCGGCACGCTCCGGCTTCAGCACGCCGCGTTCGGTGATCAGGCCGGTGACGAGGCGGGCGGGGGTGACGTCGAAGCCGTAGTTGGCGACTTTCGAGCCGTGCGGCACGATCCGCACGGTCTCGATGCGGCCGTCTTTGGTGCGGCCGGTCATGTCGGTGACTTCGGACGCCTCGCGCTGCTCGATCGGGATTTCGCGGACACCGTCGTGGATGGTGAAGTCGATGGTCGGCGACGGCAGCGCGACGTAGAACGGCACCTTGTTGTCGGACGCCGCCAGCGCCTTCAAGTATGTGCCGATCTTGTTGCAGACGTCGCCGTCAGCGGTGACGCGATCGGTGCCGACGATGCAGAGATCGACGAGGCCGTGCTGCATCAGATGGCCGCCGGTGTTGTCCGGGATCACGGTGTGATCGACACCATGATGGCCGAGCTCCCAGGCGGTGAGCGAAGCGCCCTGATTGCGCGGCCTCGTCTCGTCGACATAGACGTGGATGGCGATGCCCTTGTCGAACGCCTGATAGATCGGCGCCGTCGCGGTGCCCCAATCGACGGTGGCGAGCCAGCCGGCGTTGCAATGCGTCAGCACGTTGACGCGCTCGCCAGGCTTCTTGGTGGCGGCGATGGCCTCGATCAGCTTCAGGCCGTTGGCGCCGATCGCCTGGTTGATGGCGACGTCCTCGTCGGCGATCTCGCCGGCGCGCTTGTAGGCGGCGGCGGCACGATCTGCGGGCTTCACCGGTTTCAGCGCGCGGCGCATTTCGTCGAGCGCCCATTTCAGATTGATGGCGGTCGGCCGGGTGGCGATCAGCTTGGCGTAGGCGCGATCGAGGCCGGCGTCGGACGCATCCTCGCGCATCGCCAGCGCCATGCCGTAAGCCGCAGTCGCACCGATCAGCGGCGCACCGCGCACCAGCATGGAGCTGATCGCCTCGGCGGCAGCATCGCTTGTCGTGAGCTGAACCACCACGTAGTCGTGCGGCAGCTTGCGCTGATCGATCGCCGCCACGGTCCAGCCGTCGGCCTCGAGCCAGATGGAGCGGGTAGGTGAGCCGTCGACTTTCATGGCTTCGCGTCCTCGCGCTAATTCGCTTACTTCGTCATGCCCGAGCTTGACCCGGGCATCCATCCCCTCAAGAAGATGGATTGCCGGGTCGAGCCCGGCAATGACGATGGTGGTGAGGCTAACCCTTCAAAATCCGACCCGCCACCGCGTCGAGCTTCTTCAAGAGTTCCGGATCGCGCGCCTCCGGCTGGGTGATCAGCGCGGTGTCCAGCGCACGGTCGGAGCCGATCGGGCACAGCTCGTGCTCGCGGGGAAAATCCTGCGCCAGACGGGCCACCAGGCTCTTGGCCTTCTCGGCATTGGTTGTGAGGACGCGGATGATGTCCTGCACCGTCACGGCGTCGTGGTCGGGATGCCAGCAGTCGAAGTCCGTCACCATCGCGACGGTCGCGTAGCAGATCTCGGCTTCGCGGGCGAGCTTGGCTTCGGGCATGTTGGTCATGCCGATCACCGAGTAGCCGAGCTGCTTGTAGGTGACGCTTTCGGCGTAGCTGGAGAATTGCGGGCCTTCCATGCACAGATACGTGCCGCCCCGCGCGAATGCGATGGCTTCGGCCTCGGCGGCGGCGGCAAGATGAACCCGAAGCCGCGGCGACACCGGATGCGCCATCGAGACGTGGGCGACGCAGCCTTTGCCGAAGAACGAACTCTCGCGCTTGTAGGTGCGGTCGACGAACTGATCGACCAGCACGAAGGTCCCGGGCGGCAGTTCTTCCTTGAACGAGCCGCAGGCCGACAGCGAGATCAAATCGGTGACGCCGGCGCGCTTGAGCACGTCGATGTTGGCGCGGTAATTGATGTCGGACGGCGACAGCCGGTGGCCCTTGTCGTGACGCGGCATGAACACGATCGGCAGGCCGGCGATGTTGCCGCGCCGTACCGCCGAGGACGGCTCACCCCACGGGCTTGCGATCTGCTCCTCGCGGACGTCCTCGAGCCCCGGCAGATCGTAGATGCCGGAGCCGCCGATGATGCCGAGCACGGCCTTGGTCATGAAGTGTCTCCCCGCTACCGGCGCGCCTGCGCCCAGCCGCATTCACCATGGGCGGGGAGGCCCCGGCAACCCTTTTGGCGCGAGTCTCAGTCTATGGTCTGAGCGTCGGGAAGGTCGAAATACGGCCATCTGCACTGCCGCGAACGGCTCGCAGAACTGATGACAGTTATGAGACAGCCTTCGTCCGGCTGCAGCGCCCGTTCAGCTCACGAACGGCGGCTTGTCGAGGCCCTTGGGCGACAGCGTGAAGATCTCGCAGCCGGTCTCGGTCACGCCGATCGAGTGTTCGAACTGGGCCGACAGCGAGCGGTCGCGGGTCACGGCGGTCCAGCCGTCGGACAGGATCTTCACATAGGGTTTGCCGAGATTGATCATCGGCTCGATGGTGAAGAACATGCCGGGCTTCAGCACGGCGCCCTGGCCGGGGCTACCGACATGGATGATGTTCGGCTCGTCGTGGAACAGCCGGCCGAGGCCGTGGCCGCAGAAGTCGCGCACCACGCTCATCTGCTGCGGCTCGACGAAGCTCTGGATCGCATGGCCGATATCGCCGGTGGTGGCGCCCGGCTTGACCGCCGCGATGCCGCGCAGCAGCGACTCATAAGTGACGTCGATCAACCGCTCGGCTTTGCGGGCTATCGGGCCGACCGGATACATCCGGCTGGAATCGCCGTACCAGCCGTCGACGATCATGGTGACGTCGACGTTGACAATGTCGCCTTCCTTCAGCGGCCGGTCGCCCGGCATGCCGTGGCAGACGACATGATTGATCGACGTGCA
This sequence comes from Rhodopseudomonas sp. B29, assembly GCF_000333455.1. Classification (GTDB taxonomy): domain Bacteria; phylum Pseudomonadota; class Alphaproteobacteria; order Rhizobiales; family Xanthobacteraceae; genus Rhodopseudomonas. The sequence goes on along the minus strand of NZ_BADD01000546.1, from coordinate 1,134 downwards.
GGTCGAATAGCGATAGCCGCGATACATCAGCGTCGCCGGGAAGGCGCCGTGATCGAGCGCGAAGCCGCGGACGAAATCGTCGATCTGCGAGGTCGGCACGCCCGGCTTGACGATGTCGACCAGCTCGTCGAGGCAGCGCGCCACCAATTGGCCGGCCTTGCGCATGCCGGCGAAGCCGGCAGCGCCGTGCAGCTTGATCTGCCCGGTCTTGCGCAGGGCGGTATCGGTCGCGTCGACGTAGCTCATTCGATGATCTTTGCCGGTGAGAAGCGATTGATTTGCGCCCAATCTAGTGGCCGGGGCGGTCAGCGGCAAGCCGAACCGCCGCAGCGACCGCCGCATGGCTGCGCCGCAGTCGCGATTCCGGTGCGCGCAACGCCCCGCACTTGCGGCAGCGGACCACACCGTTAAGGATGCAACCCGCGTGATTTGAAGGACTTCGGCAGCACGGATGGATTCACTCGACACGGTCAGTCTGGCGATCCTGCTCGGCTCGGTGCTGGTAATGGCCGGCATCCTGTCGAGCCTGCTGGCCTTGCGGTTCGGCGCTCCGCTGCTGCTGGTGTTCCTCGTGGTCGGCATGCTGGCCGGTGAATCCGGCCCCGGCGGACTGAAATTCGACGATCTCGGCACCGCCTATCTGGTCGGTTCGGTGGCGCTGGCGCTGATTCTGTTCGACGGCGGGCTGCGGACACGTTTCTCCAGCATCAAGGCGGTGCTGGCGCCGTCGGTGACGCTGGCGACGCTCGGCGTGCTGCTGACCGCGCTGATCACCGCGCCGATCGCCCGCTACGCGCTCGACCTGAACTGGACCGAGGCCTTACTGGCTGGCGCCGTGGTCGCCTCGACCGACGCAGCGGCGGTGTTCCTGCTCGTCCATTCCCAGGGGCTGCGGCTGCGGCCTCGCGTCGGCGCCACGCTGGAAGTCGAGTCCGGCACCAACGATCCGTTCGCGGTGTTCCTCACCCTGATGCTGGTCGAATTCATCTCGCGCGGGCACGGCACCGCGCTGCACATCGTCATCGAGTTTCTGCGCGAGGCGGTGCTCGGGGTCGTCATCGGCGTGGTCGGCGGCCGCCTGGTGGTGATGGCGCTCAACAAAGTAGCGCTGCCGCAGGGGCTGCATGCACCGTT
>NZ_BADD01000547.1 GCF_000333455.1 Rhodopseudomonas sp. B29 | reverse complement strand
CGACACCCCACAGCACGACCATCGCGATCAGCGCCACCACGGCCTGCACAACGTAGCTGAAGGCGAACAGATAGGGCTGCCAGATATTCATGGTCCACTGCACGAGCTGCGGACCGAGCACGCCGGCAAAGATTCCGCCGGCCATCACCCACGACATCGCCTTGGGCCGATACGCCGCGCTGGCGCCATCCGCGGCGGCGAAACGATAGGATTGCGACACCGCTGCGTAGAGCCCGCCGATGAAAGTGGCGCAGCAGAACAGCTCGAACGAGCCATACAGGATGGCGATAGCGCCGAGCACGCCGGTGACGGCGCCGCATGCCGTGCCGATGACGAACGAAGCGCGGCGGCCGAAGCGGCGGGCAATCATCCCGGTCGGCAGCGTGCCGAGCGCGAGGCCGACGACGTACATCGAGATCGGAACCGTCGCCAGCGAGACGCTCGGCGCCAGCTGGGCGCCGACGATTGCCCCGGTGGCGAAGATCACCGCCGCATTGGCGCCCGTCAGCGCCTGCGCGGCCGTGAGCCGCACGACATTGGCGCGCGCCCGCGTATCGTCAACGATGTCGCCGTTCGCGGTCGCATCAAGCGTCAAGATCGAGGTCCTTCAATGCGACTGCGGGGCCGCAGCGGCTGCGCATCATATGCACCGCCGCCGGCCGATCAACCAGCGGCGCCAGGGAGTTGGCGATGCGCCGGGCTCATGCCGGCGCGGCTCGGGCAAACACCAGGATCAGATTGTTGGCCGGCATCTCGATCGTCTCGCGAAGCCCGAGCCCGACCGCGTTCGCCAGTCCCGAGATCTCGGTGATGTCGCGGACGCCCCACTCCGGATCGGCGGCCCGGAGGCTGGTGTCGAACACCGCATTCGACATCGCGGTGTGGTGGCCGTCGCGCTTGAACGGCCCATACAGGATCAACAGGCCGTCGCTGCGCAGCAGCCGGCCGGCGCCGGCGAACAGGCCTTCGGCGACGCGCCACGGCGCGATGTGAATGACATTGGCGCAGAAGATCGCCGACAGCGCGCCGGGCTCACGGCCTTCCGCGCCTGCGACCGACCATGATGGATCAGCCAGATCGATGCGTTGCGGCGGCTGCAGATTGCCGAGCTGCGCATGCGCGCGCCATGCCGCGATGCTGCGCAGATGCGCCTCGTTGAAATCGCTCGGCCACCACACGAGGTCCGGATGCTGACGCGCGAATGCGACGATGTGCTGGCCGGTGCCGCTGCCGGCTTCGAGCGCGTCACCGCTGCGGCCGGCGAGCAGGCCCGCCAATACGGCGAGGATCGGCTCACGATTGCGATGAAACGCCGCCGCATCGAGACGGCCATCCGCTTCGACCGGTCTGCCGTCTTTGCCAAACTCGACGACATATTCAGCCATGCGGGCCGCATCCTTTTGTTAGTTCATTGCTCATAGCCGCAGCTCGCGCCGATTCAAAACCGCGGCCGGACACTCATGCACGTCTCAGTCTTGCGCGGCGACGCGATATGGCACATTTGTGGTCCGGCCGCGGGTTCGGCCGATCACGTCAACGCGAACAAGGTATGAGACGACTCGGCGCCGAAAGGCTGTCGCTGCGCGGTTTTCATGCTATCACGCCGCCTCTTTTTCCAGGACTGCAAGACCGAACGGGACGAATGACCAACGAACAGGACGAACACGGCGCGCGCACCAAGACCGGCGCGGATGATGTCAAAGCGGAGCGCGAAGCCTCGTCGAAGGCGGTGCTCGACAACATGGCGCGGCTGCGAGCCTTGCGGCTCGCGCGCGAAGCCGCACAACCGCAATCCGCCACGAAGACCGCGAGCAGGACAGCCGCCGGCAAGCGCACCAAGACCAGCACCGCCAAGAAGACCGGCAAATCCGCCGAGGACAAGCGCCAGGCGCTGTCGGATTGGCTTGCGGAACAGCAAAAGGGCGGTTTCCGCACCTGACCGCCGCCGAGCCCGCGAAAATCGCGTGCCGGATCAGCCAAATCCCGGCTAGTCTGGGCGGTATTATCGGTTCAAACAGGGTGGCAGCCGGGGTCCGCGCCGATGCGGGCCCGCCCGGCGAAGGACAGCACCATGACCGGCTCTCACAAGCCCAGCAAATTGTCTCTGGTCAAATCCAAACCCGAGCCTAAGCCGCCGACCAAGGACGTGCCCAAGACGCCGGCGCCCGAAGCCGCCTCGGACGACGACCTCTACGAGACCGGCGACATCTGCGGGCCGGCGCGCGACCGCGACGACGAACAGCGCGGGCTCTGATAGCTGGATCAGGCGACGCCACTTTTCTGTTCAATCAGGAGCGCCGCCCTCGCATCGGGCAGATTGCCGGACGCGCTTAGCAAGCCGCGCAACGGCGAGATTGGCTCCATGCGCAACCGTCCATGGACTGCGCACATCGGCACCCCTACCATGGTGTGAGCCGCTTCAAGCAGATTCCCCAAGCCGGATCAGCCTCTCACAATGGTCGACATCCTCGCCGCGGCGCCGCGCGCCAAGCCTGACAGCGCGTTGCGCACGCTAGGCTCGATCTCGGTCGCGCATTGGGTGAGCCACTTTCACATGCTGGTTCTGCCGCTGCTGTTCCCCTACTTGAAACAGCAGCTCGGCACCGGCTTCGTCGAGCTCGGCTTCGCCCTGACTGTGTTTGCCGTCGTATCCGGACTGACGCAGGCGCCGATCGGCTATCTGGTCGACCGCGTCGGCGCGCGCGGCATCCTGATCGCCGGCCTGTGCCTCGGCGGCGCGGCGCTGATCATGATCGGTCTGCATCCGACCTATCCGTGGCTGATCGCCGGCGCGGCGCTGCTCGGCCTCGCCAACGCCGTCTATCATCCCGCCGACTACGCGATCCTCTCGGCCCACATGGACGAAAACCGCATGGGCCGCGCGTTTTCGGTGCACACGTTCTCGGGTTTCCTCGGCGGCGCGATGGCGCCGGCGATCATCGCCGCATTGGTCGCGAGCGTCGGCGGCAGCGCCACGTTGATCGTCGCCGGTGCTGCGGGTCCGCTCGCCGCGCTGCTGCTGATCGTCGCCCGCCTGCCCGACGCAAAGGCCAAGCCACGCGCCGATGACAGCGCGCCGCCGCGCATTCTCACGCCGGCAATTCTGATGCTGACGCTTTTCTTCGCGCTGCTCAGCCTGTCGGCCTCGGGCATCAGCAATTTCGGCGTGGTCGCGCTGATGACCGGCTACGGCAGCTCCTACGCGATCGCCAACATGGCGCTGACGGCGTTTCTGGGCGCCAGTGCGGTCGGCGTGCTGGCCGGCGGCTTCCTGGCCGATCGCACCGAGCGGCACAGCCAGCTCGCCGCGGCCTGCTTCGCGCTCAACGCCGTCGTCACGCTTGTGATCGCGCTGTTGCCCCTGCCGTCGTGGCTGCTGCTGACCGCCATGGCATCGGCGGGCTTCCTCGGCGGCGTGATCACGCCGTCACGTGACATGATGGTGCGGGCCGCAGCCCCGCCCGGCGGCGCCGGCCGGGCTTTCGGCATCGTCTCCACCGGCTTCAATGTCGGCGGCATCATCGGCCCGCTGCTGTATGGCTGGATCATGGACCAGGCCATGCCGCACTGGGTGTTCGGAGCGTCGGTGCTTTTCATCAGCCTCACCGTCGCGCTCGCGATGGTAACCGACGAACGCCGCACCAGCGAACCGGCCCGCGCCTGAAGTCAGGCCGGCTTGCGCAAGCCCAGTTCGGCTTCGCGGCCCGCATTGAGCAGCCGCGCACGCTCGGTGTTCGGCCACAGCAGCAGCAGTCCGAGCAGACCGGCGACGATCAGTACGATGCCGTTGATGGTGTAGCCGGTCATGTAGCCGGCGGTGAGCGAGCCGGCGTGCTGGATCACGTTGCCCATCACCAGCGGCGCCACGATGCCGGCCAGCGTGTACAGCGCGCCATAGATCGCGATCGCGGCGCCGCGCTGGGACAGCGGCGCGAATTCGGCGATCATCGGCGGACACACCACATAGATCGAGCCGCACAGGCCGGTGCCGATCACGAGCGCGGCGATGCGCAGGCCGGCGCTGTCGATATATGGCATGCCCAGCACGATCAGTCCGCCGACCACCAGCGGGGCCGCGCCCAGTACGCCTCGGGCGATGCGGCTCGAGGCGCCGCGCATCATCAACCGCTGCGACAACCAGCCGGTGATCAGCACGACCGTGGCACCGAACACCCACGGCGCGATCGAGATCAGCCCGGCTTGATGCTGGGTGAAGCCGAGGCCCTGCACCACGAAGGTGGTGAACCAGGTCAGGCCCAGTGACAGCGCCCAATAGGCCCCGAACGTCGCGGCAACACAGCCGACGAAGGTGCGCGAGGTCAACAGCCGCCCATAGGGGATCCGCACCTCGGCCGCCGCCGCGGCGGCGCTGTGGACCAGCGGCCCTTCTTTGCCGAGCGCGAACCAGGCCACCACCCACATCAGGCCGACCACGCCGAGTGCGCCGAACGCGTAGTGCCAGGAATGATTGACGATGATCCAGTTGAGCGCCGGCACGGCGAGGATGACGCCGAACGCCGAGCCCTGCGACAGGATGGCGGTCGGCAGCGTCCGCTTGTGATCAGGAAACCATTTGTAGATCGCATGCGCCGCCACCGAAAACGCCGGCCCCTCGCCGGCACCGAGAATGACGCGGCAGATCAGGAAGGTGGTGAAGCTGACGCTGCCGACCATCGGAAACTGCGCCAACGCCCACACCACCGCCATCGCCAGCAACACCCAGCGCGTCTCGACCCGGTTGACGATGAAGCCGACCACGATGGCGCTGATCGAGAACAGGAAGAAGAACGACGAACCGAGCAGTCCGAAACGTTCCGGATCGAGCTTCAGTTCGTGCATGATCGGCACGCCGGCGAGGCCGACCACCATCTTGTCGGCGAAGTTCACCACCATGAAAAGGAACAGCAGGAAGGTGATCTTCCACGCGCCCTTCGGCGTCGATTGCTCCGCCAAGGCAGGCCTCCCGATTTTTTTACGCGCGCCTGTATCGGCGATTGCTTGAGGCCGGCTTATGCCAACCTGTCGCAGATGCTAGCCATTGTTCCTGCACGAATGCAATCTCGCGTGCATTGCAAAATGCGGCACCCTCATTGAGGCCAGCGCTTCCAACAACCATATCGGCCGCAATGTCAGTCGAACCCTCTCCGGATCAGCCTCGAGACCGCGCGGCGCCCTGTGCCCCTCAAGCAATGCCGGGCGCGCCGATGCTGCGTGTCACCGGGCTGACCAAATCGTTCTCGTCTGGACCGGACCGCGTCTCGGTGCTGCGCGGCGTCGACTTTTCGCTTTGCCCCGGCGAGCGCGTGGCGCTGACCGGCGAATCCGGCAGCGGCAAGTCGACGTTGCTGCATCTGATCGCCGGGCTCGACCAGCCGGATTCCGGCGACATCCGTTTCGGCGACGAAGCTGTCTCGGCGATGAGCGACGCCGCCCGCGCGGCATTCCGGCGCGACCGGCTCGGCCTCGTCTTTCAGCAGTTCAACCTGATCCCGAGCCTGAGCGTCGCCGACAATCTGGCGTTTCAGTCGCGGCTCGCCGGCCGCCAAGACAATGCGTGGCATGCCGAACTGATCGAGCGGCTCGGCCTCGGGCATTTGCAGAAGCGCTATCCGGAGCAACTTTCCGGCGGCCAGCAACAGCGCGTCGCGATCGGCCGTGCGCTGGCGGTGAAGCCGCTGCTGCTGCTGGCCGACGAGCCGACCGGCAATCTCGACGAAGCCACCGCCGACGAGGTGCTGGCGCTGGCCAGTGATCTGGTCCGCCGCACCGGCTGCGGCTTCCTGATGGTGACGCACAGCGATCGGCTCGCCGCGACGCTCGATCGCCAGGTGCATCTGCGCGCAGGTCTGATCCATTGAGCCGCGCGCTGTGGATCCTCGCGGTGCTGCTCAGCCACTGGCGACGGCATCCGATGCAATTCGCCACGCTGCTGATCGGCCTGATCTCCGCGACCGCGCTGTGGAGCGGCGTGCAGGCACTGAATGCGCAGGCGCGGAGCAGCTACGATCGCGCCGCCGCCGCGCTCGGCGGCAACCGCACCGCGATGCTGGTTTCGCCCGACGGCAACGCATTTCCGCAACAACTCTTTGTCGATCTGCGCCGCGCCGGTTGGCCGGTATCGCCCGTGGTCGAGGGCAGCGCCCGCATCGGCACGCGGTCACTGCGGCTGCTCGGTATCGAACCGCTGTCGCTGCCGATCGAAGCCAGCGCCGCTCCGGCGCTCGGCACGGCCGATCTGCAGAGCTTTGTCCTGTCGCCCGGCGCCACACTGCTGTCGCCGCAGACGCTACGCGAACTCGAACTCCACGACGGCGACACGCCGGAGATATCCAGCAGTGCGAAGCTGCCGCCGCTGAAGGCGCAGGCCGAACTCGCACCCGGCGTGTTGGTCGTCGACATCGGTGCCGCGCAGCGGCTGCTCGACATGCCGGGCCGCGTGTCGCGCCTCCTGGTCGGCAGCAAGGACATCGGCGCACGCGCGCCGCTGCAGCAGGTCGTCGGCGACCGGCTGCAGCTGGTGCAGCCCGAGGCCGAGACCGACCTCGAGCGGCTGACCGACAGTTTCCATCTCAATCTCACGGCCTTCGGCCTGCTGTCGTTCCTGGTCGGGCTGTTCATCGTCAATTCGGCGATCGGCCTCGCCTTCGAACAACGCCGCCCGATGCTGCGCACGCTACGCGCCTGCGGCGCCTCGGCGCGACTGCTGAATGGCGTGATGATTGTCGAACTGACGCTGATCGCGCTGGCTGCCGGACTGATCGGCCTGGTCTGCGGTTACTTCATCGCCGCGACGCTGCTGCCCGACGTTGCCGCGTCGCTCCGCGGGCTCTACGGCGCGCAGATTCCGGGCGAACTATCTCTCAAGCCGCAATGGTGGTTCACCGGCATCGCCATCAGCATCATCGGCACGCTCGGCGCTGCGTCCGCCAGCCTGATCAAAGCCGCGCGCATGCCGCTGCTGGCCGCCGCGCAGGCGTATCCGTGGCAGCAGGCGCAGCAACGCTGGCTGCTGCTGCAGGGCGGCGGTGCGTTGCTGATATTCATTATCGGTCTGGTGCTGCTGTGGCGCGGCGACTCGCTGGTGGCCGGCTTCGCCGTGTTGGCCGCGATCCTGCTCGGCGCTGCGCTCGGCCTGCCGGCGATCCTGGCGCTGGCGCTGGCGGCAGGTGAACGCGGCGCGCGCGGGCCGCTGACGACTTGGTTCTGGGCCGACAGCCGGCTGCAGCTCTCCGGCCTGTCGCTCGCCCTGATGGCACTGCTGCTGGCGCTCGGCGTCAATGTCGGCGTCGGCACCATGGTGGAGAGTTTCAGCCGCACCTTCGACCGCTGGCTCGACGGCCGCCTCGCCGCCGAGATCTATCTCAACGCCGCCAACGATCAGCAGGCCGCCGAGATCAAGACTTGGCTGAAGACCCGCCCCGAAGTTCGCGCCATCCTGCCGGGCGCGCGGGCCGAGGTGAAGCTGCAGGATTTCCCGACCGAACTGATCGGCTTCGCCGACGACGCGACCTACCGCACTAATTGGCCGCTGCTCGAACACACCGCCGACGTCTGGGACCGCGTCGCGACCGGCGAGGCGGCATTGGTCAGCGAGCAGCTGTCTCGCCGATTGCACTTGAGCATCGGTGATCACGTCACCGTACCGACCGATCGCGGGCCTTGGCCGCTGCAGGTCGTGGCGATCTACGCCGACTACGGCAACCCGCGCGGACAGCTCGGCGTCGCCTTCAACGGGTTGATCAAGCATTTCCCCGACGTGGCGCAGACCCGCTTCGGCCTGCGGGTCGATCCCGCCCAGGTGCCGCAACTGGTCGAAGCGTTGCGCGACAGATATCAGCTCGGCGAACGCAGCCTGGCCGATCAGGCGACGCTGAAGGCAGTGTCGAAGCAGATCTTCAGCCGCACCTTTGCGGTGACGACAGCGCTCAACGCCTTCACGCTCGGCATCGCCGGCGTCGCGCTGCTGACCAGCCTGCTGACGCTCGGCCAATCGCGGCTGCCGCAGCTCGCGCCGCTGTGGGCGATCGGGCTGACGCGGCGGCGGCTGGCGTTCGTCGAACTGATGAAGACGCTGGCGATGGCGGCGATCACAGCGCTTCTGGCGCTACCGCTCGGGCTCCTGGTCGCGTGGTGCTTGATCGCCGTCGTCAACGTCAAGGCGTTCGGCTGGCGGCTGCCGTTCGAGGTATTTCCGCTGGAGCTGCTCAAGCTGCTCGGCGTCGCGCTGCTGGCGTCGCTGGTCGCCGCAGCGCTGCCCATCCTCAAGCTGCTGCGCATGCAGCCGGCACAGCTGGTGAAGGTATTCGCCGATGAGCGCTAGCCGGCTCACACGCCGCGCCTTCGCAGCCGGCTTGCTCGCCGCGAGCCTCGGCAGCCGACGCGCCTCCGCACAGGGTTTTGCCGGCCTTGGCGGCGAAGCCGGCGGGTTCGCGCCCGTCGTGCCCGGGCGCAAGCTGATCTTCCCGCAGGATCACGGCCCGCATCCCGACTTCCGCATCGAGTGGTGGTACCTGACCGCCAATCTGAAGGACGCGGCCGGCAACGCCTACGGCGTACAGTGGACGCTGTTCCGGCAGGCGATGGCGCCTGGACCGCAGCGCGAGGGCTGGGACAATCAGCAGATCTGGATGGCGCATGCGGCGGCGACCAGCGCCACAGCGCATCGCTTCGCCGAGAAATTCGCCCGCGGCGGCATCGGCCAGGCCGGCGTCACGGCGCAACCCTTCGTAGCCTTCATCGATAATTGGGCGCTGCGCGGCGACGTCGCGATGGCAGCGGCGACGCTGTCGCCGCTCGACGTCACCGCCGCCGGCAAGGACTTCAGCTACGCGCTGCGGCTAACCTCAGACCACGATCTGGTGCTGCAAGGCGAGCAGGGCTATTCGCGCAAATCCGAGCGCGGCCAGGCGTCGTACTACTACAGCCAGCCGTACTTCACCGCTCAAGGCACGCTGACTCTGGATGGCAAGCCGGTCGAGGTGTCGGGCGTCGCCTGGATGGACCGCGAATGGTCGAGCCAGCCGCTCGCCTCCGATCAGACCGGCTGGGACTGGCTGTCGCTGCATCTCGGCTCGGGCGAGAAGGTGATGCTGTTTCGGCTGCGCCAGAAAGACGGCGGAGCGTATTTCGCCGGCAACTGGATCGGCACCGATGGCCGCTCGCAGCAGCTGGCGCCGGACGCCATTGCGCTCGAGCCGCTCGGCTTCACTGAGATCGGCCAGCGCAGCCTGCCGACGCGCTGGCGCGTGCAGCTGCGGTCGCACGGCCTCACCGTCGAGACCAAGCCCCTCAATCCGCAGGCCTTCATGGCGACCAGCTTTGCCTATTGGGAGGGCCCTATTTCGTTCGAAGGAGATCAAACCGGCGTCGGGTATCTTGAGATGACGGGCTATTAGGGCCAATCTGCACGACATCAACCGGCGGCATCAGCCGGAACGAACGATAAGAAACGGGAGGCTCTGCGATGTTTCACTACGTCACGATCGTCACGCTGCTCGCCCTGATGTTCTACTTCTACACCACGCTGCAGGTGTCTCGCGCGCGCATGCTGTACGGCGTCAAGGCGCCGGCGATCAGCGGCAATGCGGATTTCGAGCGGGTGTTTCGCGTGCAGGCCAATACGCTTGAATGGCTGCCGATCTTCCTGCCATCGATGTGGTTGTTCGCGTATTATCTGAGCGATCCCTTCGCGGCCGGGCTCGGCGCGCTGTGGATCGTCGGCCGCATCATCTACATGATCGGCTATACGGAAGCCGCCCCCAAACGCGGCGCCGGCTTCGCCGTCCAGATGGTCGCCGCTGCCATCCTGTGGGGCGGCTCGGTCTATGGCGTCGTGCATCAAATGCTGGGGGCGTGACACGAGCACAGCGCCATTCCGAGCACAGCCTGCTCCCTCTCCCGCTTGCGGGAGAGGGCTGGGGTGAGGGCGACGCGGGCACCGAGTCAGCGACTCGCGGAGCGGAGTGCCCTCACCCGTCCCGGCTTCGCTGCGCTACGCCGGGCCGACCTCTCCCGCAAGCGGGAGAGGTTGCGCCGTGCTCGTCGCAACTGATTACGCAAAAGCCGGCGCCCTGGTGGAGCGCCGGCTTCATCGCAGCCTGAACTAAGCCGAAAATCGCTTACTTCGTCAGCGGGCACCCGCTGTCCTTGGCCAGCGGGAAAGCCTGATTGCCGGGAACCACCGCGAGCTGCTTGTAGTAGTCCCACGGCTTCTTGGATTCTTCCGGCTTCTTGACCTCGAACAGATACATGTCGTGGACGAAGCGGCCGTTGGCCTGGACATTGCCCTTGGCGAAAGCGTCGTCGACCGGCAATTCCTTCAGCTTCGCCGCGACCGCGTCGCTGTCCTTGGTGCCGGCGGCCTTGACGGCCTTCAGATAAGACAGCGTCGCCGAATAGGTGCCGGCCTGGATCATGCTCGGCATCCGCTGGGTGCGCTTGAATAGCGCTCGGCGAACTCACGCGACTTGTCGTCACGATCCCAATAATAGGCTTCGGTCAGCACCAGGCCTTGCGCCCGCTTTGAAACCGAAGCCGTTGAACTTCGGCAACGTCATCAGCAGGCCGGGCATCTTCTGGCCGCCCTGCACGATGCCGAATTCCGACGCCTGCTTGATCGAGTTGGCGGTGTCGAGACCCGCATTGGCGAGGCCGATGACCTTGGCCTTGGAGCTCTGGGCCTGCAGCAGGAAGGACGAGAAGTCCGACGAGTTCAGCGGATGCCGCACCGAGCCGAGCACCTTGCCGCCATTGGCCTCGACGACCTCGCTGGTGTCCTTCTCCAGTGAATAGCCGAAGGCGTAGTCGGCGGTGAGGAAGAACCAGGTGTCGCCGCCGGCCTTCACCAGCGCGCCGCCGGTGCCGACCGCGAGCGCGTGGGTGTCGAACGCCCAGTGGAACCCGTAGGGCGTGCAGGCGTCGCCGGTGATGCGCGAGGTCGCGGCGCCGACCACGATATCGATCTTCTTCTTTTCCTTGGAGAGATCCTGCACCGCCAGCGCCACCGACGAAGTGGTCAGCTCGGTGATCATGTCGACGCCGTCGACGTCGTACCATTTGCGCGCGATCGATATCGCGGTGTCGGGCTTGTTCTGGTGGTCGGCCGAGACGATCTCGATCTTCTGGCCGAGCACTTCGCCGCCGAAATCCTCGACCGCCATCTTGGCGGCTTCGACCGAGCCCTTGCCGCCGTAATCGGCGTAGACGCCGGACTGATCGTTGAGGATGCCGATCTTCACGCCCTGCGCGGTGGCCGGAGCGGCGGCGCCGATGCTGACCAGCGCGGTAGCCGCGAGCGCGGCCGTGAGAAGTCTGAAGTGCATGGTAGCGAGCCTCCCAGTGTTTTGGTTGGCGCGCACCCTATTGAAGAAGCCGGCGGCTGCCCAGCGGATTCTTGCTGCAGGCTTATGACCGTTAAAGGCTGTCGAATTTGTAGGCCGCCTGCAGGAAGGTTCCATAGCGTTCGGTACGCGACGGCAGCGTCTGGCACGGGCATGGCGTGCCGAACGCGTTGGTGTAGGCATTGGTGGTCGCCCACATCGCCCAGTACCGCGCGCCGGCGCCGATGCTGAAGGCGTTGTTGAACTGATACGACAGAATTGTTTCCAGCTGGACGCCCTGCCCGGTGCCGCGCTCCGGCGACGCTGTGTTGGCGACATCGGTGCGCTGGAGGTGATTGTCGGTGCCCAAGAACTTGACGTAAGGCAGATACGCGGCGTCCGCCGTCAGCGTCAGGCCATAGCCGAGCGCGAGCGTGCCGTTGATGCCGACTCGGAGTGAATGCCAGGTGTCGTTCTCGGTGATACCCAGAACCGTGGCGGGGAAGCTCGGAATGCAGCCGGCGTTGGGATTGGCGAACTGTACACAGCCATAGGCCGACTTGTTGTCGCGGTAATAATTGTAGCCGACGAAGCCGCCGAACCGGCCGGCACGGCCGCGCAGCAGATCGTAGCCGGCATCGATCGTCGCATAGGCGATGCTGCCCTTCACCGGGTCGGACAGCGTGTTGGAATACGGCACCGTCTGATAATTGATCAGCCAGTCCTCGTCGTTCATCTTGCCTTTGGTGAGCGTGCCACCGCCGGCAAAGCCCTTGAGGAACAGATCCGACGGTCCATCGATGCGGCCGAACAACTCGCCCGATGCCGCAGTGGTATCGTAGGTCAACCGCGACACCAGGACATTCTGGCGGCCTTGCTCGATGCCGGCACCGAGGTCTTTCTGGAAGCGACCGAAGCTGTACCAGACCCTTGCGCCGATCTCGGCGTCCGCGATTGCCGGCTGTTCACGCAGGCTGCCGCGCAGCGCGTAGTCGTCGAAGCGAGCATTCGGGTCGCCGCCGAACTTCATGTTCAACCCGACCTTCACGATGTGATTGGCCTGGCTGGCACTGAGAGGGACTGCCCGGGACCGCGACGTAACCGTAGGGATAGACAAGTGCGCAAGCTGCC